>JAFGDI010000217.1 GCA_016932145.1 Sedimentisphaerales bacterium | reverse complement strand
CTTGTTACTAAACAGTTTAGTTCACAGTTAACTCTGCAATCTATGTAAACACTGTGAACGGTTACCTTATTTCTTAATTATTCAGTTTCATTCTGCCCGCAGCATTTCTTATACTTCAAACCACTGCCGCAAGGACAAGGGTCGTTACGGCCTACCTTTGGGCCTTCTTTGTGGGCGGTCTTAGGCATTCCTGTTGACTGACCCTGCTGACCAGCAGCCTGTTGTGGCTGACCATTGAACTGGGAAAATTCGGCATGACCGGCACTGGATATATTCCAGACAGAACGCCTTTCCTCTTCGCCGCCTAAGCGGGCTTTGAAGATTATATCTGTTACCTTATCGCGTATCGAACTGAGCATCTCCTGGAACATGCGGAAGCCTTCGCGTTTGTACTCCATCTTAGGATCTTTCTCTGCCATGCCGCGCAGGCCGATACCACTCTTGAGGTGGTCCATTGCATAGAGATGATCTTTCCAGGTTGAATCATATATCTGGAGTAAGACATATCTTTCCAGTTCTGTAAGCTCTTCTCTTAAATAGCGATCAGCAGTTTTGGCAACAAAAGCCGCAACGCTTTTGGCTGAAGTTATCTGCCAGGGTTTAATATGCTGATTAAATCTTTTTGAGAGTTTATCTGCCAGCAGGGCGATACCAGCTTCATCGTCAGTTGCCTGAGCTACTATCTCGCTGACTTCCTGGTCAATTATTCCCTGACCGCGACTGCGTACCATCTCCAGCAGTTTTTCCCGCATCTTGTCATAGTCAAGCGACTGTATCTCGCTCAGATCCCAGCTTACCTGATATTTGTGCTTAACCCAGTCTATTACTTCCTGGGCGGCATAACTGCTGCCGGACTGATGGCGATGGGCGGCCATGCTCATTATGAAATCTACCGGATATTCTATCTCTCGCTGATGATATCTTTCTCTGGCTTTCTGGCATAGTACATCAACTACTTCGTTAACCTTTTTGCCTGAAATATCAGCGGGTACAACGGTCAGCTCAAATTTATTATTGACCCAGTCGGTTAATATGCCGGCTGCATAGTCTGGCTCTAAAAAGGCACTTACCCGGCCAAAGTCAAAATGGTTTAAATGTTCCATAGCACCAGCCGTTATCCGTTCTCGTGCCTGGGGTATGGTCATAGTCTTGAATTCTTCCGGCGAGATGTGTACATTATACCTAGTAGCTGCCCATTTACTCATTTCGATCAGGTCCCATTGGTCCTCTTCCAGTTCCTTCTGCATATATTCGCCAATGGTAATAGATATATCCTGCTCTACATTGTTCTCTGTATGATTCTTGAGCAGATTGGGCAATGACTTGGTATTTACGCTTTTGAGCTTGTCCAGTTCCATGTCTATACCGCAGACATTTCTGGCCCATTCACTTATGCACGAATAAGCATAGTCCGGCGATAATATCTCCTCGGTCCGTTCTGCAATTATATCATCGATCATATCCCAGATATCGTCTTCAATGCCAAAACCCTCCAAAATGCGCTGCCGGCGGGTATAGAACACCTGACGCTGATAGTCCATTACTTCATCGTATTCCAGCAGGCTCTTACGAGCTTCAAAGTTCCGTTGCTCTACCTTCTTCTGGGCTTTTTCCACATATCTGGTTATGCTCTTTTCATTGATCGGCTCACCTTCTTTCCAGCCCAGCTTCTCAAATGCTTTTACTATCCAGTCGGGTGCAAATATCCGCATCAGATCGTCCTGGAAACTCAGGAAAAACTGACTTACACCCGGGTCGCCCTGACGGCCGGAACGGCCACGAAGCTGGTTATCTATACGACGGGCCTCGTGTCTTTCTGTGCCCAATACATACAGACCGCCTTTGTCAAGCGATTCTCTGGGCAGTTTGATATCTGTTCCGCGACCTGCCATATTAGTTGCTATGGTTACATTGCCCCACATCTCGCCATTGCGATTTTTATGCTGCTGACCGGCTTTAGCTACGATCGTGGCTTCGCGGGCATGCTGCTTGGCATTGAGCACTTCATGCTCCAGACCATATCTTTTGGTCAGGGCATTACTCAGGGCTTCGTTCTTCTCGATACTTATAGTACCGACCAGCATAGGCTGACCAGATTTACTGACATTGAATATTTCATCTACCAGGGCGTTGAACTTCTCCGGTACGGTCTTATAGACCATATCAACACGGTCATCACGCACGATCGGCCGGTTGGTCGGTATAGCTACTACGCCGAGCTTATAGATGTTCATGAACTCATCTGCTTCGGTCATGGCAGTACCTGTCATACCGGAAAGCTGCTGATACATCTTAAAGAAATTTTGCAGTGTTATTGTCGCCAGCGTCTGACTTTCCTGTTTTATGGTCACGCCTTCTTTGGCCTCAACTGCCTGGTGTAAGCCATCAGACCACTGCCGACCGAGCATCAGGCGGCCGGTAAATTCATCAACGATAATAACCTGATTACCCTGTACGACATAGTCCTTTTCTTTCTCAAAGGTTACATGGGCACGCAGGGCCTGTTCCATCAAATGCGGCCATTCCATATTTGAGCCAACATAGAAACTGCCAACTCCGGCCAGGTCCTGAGCCAGACCGATACCTTCATGCGTGAGCTGCACACTATGACGATCATATTCCACTTCATAATACTGAACGATCTCTTTACTTTGTGCTTCCAGCTCCCTGATCCGCTCTTCACAGCTCTTTATCGCCTGACTGGCAGCATTTTCCCGCTCCTTATCTTTGTGCTTTTTAGCATCTGATAATTCACCAGCGGCATTAGCTGCGTCCATCTTCAACTGATTGATATTTTTCTCAATGTCAGTGTATGGCTTTTGCTTCTTGATTATTTCGCGTGCAATCTGATCGGCCTTGCGATATCGTGATGAATCATCTCGTGCCGGACCTGATATGATAAGCGGTGTACGAGCCTCATCGATCAGGATCGAGTCAACCTCATCGACAATGGTAAAGTCCAGCGGCCCTTGCACCTGGTCTATATATCTGGTCTTCATATTATCGCGCAGATAGTCAAAACCAAACTCATTATTTGTACCATAGGTTATATCACTGGCATACATTTCCCGACGCATTTCGCCGGCGGTGTCCATATCTGCCTGTATTGCTCCTACCGTCAACCCCAGAGCATTATAAACCGGGGCCATCCAGTCGCAATCTCGCTTGGCCAGATAGTCATTTACCGTAATAACATGCACTTTCCGGCCGCTCAGGGCTACTATATATGCTGCCAGGGTTGCTGCCAGTGTCTTTCCCTCACCGGTGGCCATTTCCGCTATCTGACCTTCATATAAAGCACCACCGCCTATCATCTGCACATCAAAATGACGGAAACGGAAGGGGGGACGCTCTATTGCCGGGTATTTAGCTCTTACTTCTGCATAAAACTGTGGCGGCAAGTCTATATCATGGATCGAATCTCCCTGGATCAGGGCTAATCTTACATCATCATATACCTTCTGCATCTCAGTTGATAGTATATTCGGGTCAAATCCCAGGCGGGCATCGAAAACATTTCTCACACCCAGATGACGGTCTGATGCTTCTCTTACCGCGGCAAACGCCTCTGCCAACAGACCATCACAGCTTTGCCTGAGCTTCTCTGCCAGTGCCTTTTTGGCTGGAATACGGTCTGCCAGTGTTAAGGTGGGCAATTCTCGCAATATGTCCCGCAATGGGCGGTCCAGCAGTTTCCCTTGCATTGCCTTGATCTGTTCTTTGAATTCAAGGGTCTTATTTTTTAGCTGGCTATCGGTTAGTATGCCATAAACTTCCTCCAGTTTTGATATCCTGGCGATAAAATCCTGCCTTTTTTTTACATATCGGTCGCTGCTGCTGCCGAATAACTTCATCATGGCCTTGCCGAGATTTTCCAGTACTGACATAATTAAATATACTTCCTTATCGCTCTAATTCTGTTAAAGCCTTTTCATTAAATCATTTATGTTCTTTTAGAAGCAGATGAAACATCTGCCGTTATATAATATTACCGCCGGGAGAATTATGCGGAAATATAAATATCTAAACTACTTATAATACTATCGTTAG
>JAFGDI010000216.1 GCA_016932145.1 Sedimentisphaerales bacterium | reverse complement strand
TTGCTCCTGGTAAAGAGGCTATAGAATGTTACCCGGCGACAGTTATGAATCGTGGCGGCATTTCTGGTGAGGCTCTGACCCTGGCTGACGGTAAGGCATATAGCAGCCCCGGCGAAGTAGAGCTTATCTTCCAGTGGCCGACCTCAGCTAAGAGCGTACCGCCAAAATATCTGGAGTTTAAGAATACCTGTCGGGCAGAAGTACCGGCGATAAAATTCCCCGAAGATAAGAAAAAAGCGGAAGGCACTGAGCCTGTTGCCAAATAATTTATCGAGAATTACAAGCCTGACTGTTATGCAGTTGGGCTTTTTTTACAGCTTCATTACGGAGGCGAATTATGAGCTTTCAAAGCAGTTTATACCCAGTTTTTATCGACCTGAAGGGCAAGTCTGTCCTGGTTGTTGGCGGCGGTAAGATAGCATGCCGAAAGATCGGGCATTTATTACAGGCCGGACCTGAAATAACGGTGGTTTGTACAGAGTATGATACACCAATAGGTTTATTGGCCGATAAGGGACTGATAAAGCTCTTTGTTGAGCCTTTTTCTCAGAGGTTTCTTGATAATATGTGGCTGGTTATTGCCGCTACCGATGATAATCAGGTTAATCGCCAGGTGTTTGAATTGGCCGAGCAACGCCGGATTTTGTGTAATGTAGTTGATGTGCCCTCTTTATGTCGCTTTCAAGTACCGGCAATAGTTAAAAGGGGCGATTTGCAATTGGCTATCTCTACGGCAGGTAAAAGCCCGGCTTATGCCAAATATCTTAAAAAACAACTTAACAGCCAGTTTGGCAGAGATGTCAGTGACAAAATTAAAATACTCGATCAGGTCAGAAATGCTGTTAAGCTCAAATTTCCCGACTCTATCGAGATGAGGACCAGAATCAATAATCTGGCGGTTGAATCACCATTGTTAAATGAGTTATGCAAGGGTGAAATGACGATAGATTTCTTTGTAAGTTGCTTATCTGAAAGTAGATAGGTAGATAATGACTATTGCTGCCCGTAAGACCTTTCAGGTATAATTATACCCCTTTGTTAAAGCCTTTGCTTAGAAAGGTTCGATATTAGGCAAATGGGTGTCAGTTTACAATTGGAACTGATATTCCGAACTGTATCTCCAGTTGGGCGTACAGTTTCAGGTAGTACAATTAAAACAGGTGATCAGTCAGTGCTTATTCTGACATAATAAGGAAGATATATGAGTTTTCAGGACAGAAATTACTATGGTGGTGGCCAGGGAGGAATGGGCGGACCTTTCGGTGGTGGGTCAAGACTTTCATTTGGGCTGCCCTCCTGGACGCCTATGGTTAAATTGCTGATAATAATAAATGTAGTGGTATTTGTAATTCAACATGTGTTAGGGCCAAACCTTATGGCTCTGGTGCCGGGCGAATTGACCATATGCAGAAATGCTGTTGATGCCTGGTTCTCGGTGATTGGCTTTAAGTTGATCTACGCTATACAGTTATGGCGAATTATCACTTTCCAGTTCCTGCATGCCGATATGATGCATCTGTTGTTCAATATGTTGGGCTTATTCTTTCTTGGCCCGGTCTTGGAACGCTCCTGGGGTTCAAGGCACTTATTGTTCTTTTACCTGACTTGTGGTGCTGTTGGTGGTATGCTCTACAATATAGCCTCGTTGGTGGGCTTTCTGGGTTTTGGCACTCTGGTTGGCGCTTCTGGTGGGGTATTGGGGTTGATGGTGGCATGTGCCATTTTATTCCCTCAATTCCAGGTAATACTTTTTATTTTCCCGGTTCCGATCAGGTTTGCTTGCGTATTGTTTACCGTAATGTATGTGGTAAATGTTTTGCAGCAGGGGCGTAACGCCGGCGGTGACCTTTGTCATCTGGGCGGTATGGCAACTGGTTTTGCCTGGATCATGTGGCGACCGCTCTGGCAGAAGAAGGTTTCTGCTATTAAAGAGGGTGCTTTTCAGGCTAAGCAGCAAGAGCAGGTCAATCTGGAATATGAAGTTGACCGCATTCTGGCTAAGGTTCATAGTCAGGGTATTCATAGTCTGACCAGTCGTGAAAAGCAGATACTTCAGCAGGCGACAGAGAATCAGAAGCGAAACGGGCGATAGCCAATATATGGACAATTATTCGATTAAAAACTGGCTGCTGGCGATCCGGCCTAAGACACTTATTGCCGGTTTTACCCCGGTTTTACTCGCTGGCGTGCTGACCGGTCGGTTTGATCTTCGTTCGCTGCTGCTTTGGGCTTGTTGTTTTGTCGTGGCCTTATCTCTGCAAATAGCCGCTAATCTCATTAATGATTATTATGACTGGCGCAAGCAGATTGACAGCCATTTGTCATTAGGCCCACAGCGAGTAACGGCCAGTGGTCTTATAAGTCCGCTTTTTGTCAAACTGGGCGGTCTGGCCTTTCTGGCTCTGGCGGCTGGTGTTGGTTTATTTGCCGCCTGGCTGAGTTCATGGTATATATTAATTCCTGGTGCGGTATGTCTGCTCTTAGCCTGGAGTTATACCGGCGGACCATTACCCTTGTCATATCTGGCTTTGGGTGAGTTTTCTGCCTTTATCTTTTTTGGCCTTATCGCCGGTTGCGGCAGTTATTTCGTAATGACCGGCACTATAACCCTTGTCAGTCTTTTAGCTGCAATGCAATGTGGTTTTTATGCCGCTGCTATTATGGCAGTGAATAATCTGCGAGATATAAATACTGATCTGGCTGGTGGTAAACGCACTCTGGCCGGTCGTATCGGTGAAAAGTATGCTCGAACTTTAACGCTTACCTTGTATATGGCAGGTGTTTTTATGCCAGTTTTGACATCTGTTGTCACTGGCTGTTGGTGGCTGCTGGGCTGCCTGGCTCTGTTGCCTTTAGCACTGAAGGTGTGCTGGTCAATTCAGACAAAACGAATATCTTCGAGGTTTAATTCATATCTCGCTGAAGTCGCTGCTACAGAATTGATCTCTGCGGTCTTATTCAGTTTGATCTGGTTGTCATTATGAAAGAAACAAGCGGAAAAAGCGATTTTCAGCCAGACTTTGACGCTATAGCTCACGGTTATGATCGGGCTAATGATCTTATCTCGCTGGGTATGGCCGATCTCTGGCGCAGAGTGCTTGTTCGCTCGGTATTGCGTGGTGGTTTTGTTAATATGCTAGACCTTGCCACCGGCACCGGCGATATAGCCTTGTCTGTTGCCAGTAAGACATCTGCTATGCAGATCACTGCCCTTGACAGCTCAGGTGCTATGCTGGAAATTGCTCGCCAGCGGGCTGAGCGTAAGGGCCTGAGCCATATAAGCTGGGTAAAGGGTGATATGCTGGCATTACCATTTGCAGATAATGCTTTTGATTGCATTACGGTTGCGTTTGGTTTGCGTAATGTGTCAGACAGGCAGCAGGCGATAAGGGAGATCCGCCGGGTGCTTAAGCCGGGGGGGCAGGTATTTATCCTGGAATTTTCTATGCCCAGACAGTTCTTGCTCCGCTTCTTCTTTAATATCTACTTTCGCTGGTTTATGCCTCTGCTTGGTGGTATTACCACCGGTAAAATGTCAGCCTTCACCTATTTGTACCAGAGTGTGAAGTCATTTTATAGCCCCGGTCAACTCTCTGACCTTTTAACTGAATATGGGCTACTCAATTCGGTCAGGTC
>JAFGDI010000215.1 GCA_016932145.1 Sedimentisphaerales bacterium | reverse complement strand
GTGAACTGACCAAGGTTAAGAGTATGATCGTTTCACGACGCACCTGTGCCAGAGTGGCCAAGCACATGCGTCTGACCGATTTTCTGATAATGGGCAAAGGCATGAGTTCTCAACGCGACTTGCCTACCTCCTGCCCGGCGGGAGCCTTTGAATCGCTTATCGGGGCTATTTATATGGACGGCGGGTATGAGAGCAGCCGGGCTTTCCTGTTACGATGGATGGGTGACCTGCTCGATGAGGCTGATGCCAAACAGCCGCAGGAAAACTACAAGAGCATGCTCCAGCAGTACGCCCAGAGATTCCTGAACTCGACACCCATCTACGAAATGCTCGACGAAAAAGGACCGGACCACAGCAAATGCTTCGAAATTGGCGTTATTATCGAAAGAAAACGCTTTGAATCTGCCTGGGGACCCAGCAAAAAAGAATCCGAACAGCTAGCCGCATTCAAAGCACTAAAAGAACTAGGCCAGATCCCGGAAGAAGTCGAATTCAAAATGAAATAACATTTCAGATCTGGCTCCTTAGCCATTTTCCCTGAGATAAGTCAGCCGCTATCTGATTCGGGGTGAAGCTGTTATTTCTCTGGGTGTGACATGTTGGTAATACTGACTTTAACTATCTATGGAATAAAGAGATAGCTTATTTTTGTTTTGGTTGGGTAAATCCTCTTGAGTTTCATGTTAATACAGGTAAAATTACTTGCTATTGTTTGCTAAATTTAACTTTATCGTTTTTTTACGAAAAAGTCGGTCCTGACTGTAGAATATTGCCGAAATATCGGTTAGAATCTGACAATAATGTCGCCTGAGCAGAAATATTGGCGGCCGTTTGATTTTCTGGTATGGATATGCTGGTATGTTGAAAGGAATCATTTAATGATAAGAGGCCTTATGGGTTCAGTCGTAAAGAGCTGCCAGAAGCAGTTACATAAATATATAGTTCTCCCAGTCGGTTTGACAGTTGTTATGCTGTCAACTTTTTGTTTGGCCCAGGCCGTTTCCCCTTCAGCACCGCAAGGCGGGCTGGCCAATGCCGGGGAGACCGTACGAATAATTAATCAAGTAATAATCGAAGGTAATGAAAAGGTTGCTGACGATGTTATAATGACCAATGTCAGGTCTCGTCCTGATGCCCAGTTCAACGAAAAGACCGTATCTGAAGACTCCCGGCGGATAATCATCATGCCCCAGATACGCAATGTTACCTGGACTGCACGAGAGGTTAATAATAACCCGGCTCTGGTAGATATTATCTTCTCGGTAAAAGAAGCAGTAACTGTTTCCCGCGTCGAATTCGTTGGTAATAAAGCATATAAAGAGAAAAAGCTCAGGAAGCAGCTTCCCTTCAAAGAAGGTGAGTTTCTCGATAACTATCTGGTAACCAGAGGCGGTCGTGAGCTGGAGGTTTACTACCGTGACAAGGGCTACTATTTCGCCAGCGTCGCTATTGACAATTCCAGGGCCGACTCTGAAGGGGTAGTTGTTTACAATATCAACGAAGGTGAAAGACTCAAGATCAATAAGATACGCTATGAAGGCAGAAAGTCATTTCCCCAATACAAGCTCAAAGGCAAGACCAAGACCAGAACCTGGTTCCCGATCTTCAGTAAAGGCAAGCTCGACGATATCAGGCTGGAAGCTGACATTGACGCTATAGCCCAGTTCTATCATGAGGAAGGCTTCCTCGATGCTCAGGTTTCTGTTGAAAAGAAATTTAATAAAGACAATTCCCGTCTGGAAATAACCTATCTTATCGATGAAGGACCCCGCTATACCTTTACTGACATTACCTATCAGGGTAACAGCGTTTTTTCTACTGAAGAAATAAAGACAGAGGTCAACCTGTCTCCTGGGGTGTTTGCCAGACAGGCTAATAAAGATCTGGCCCAGAAAGCCATTACCAGACTCTATGGCCGCAATGGCTATATTTACGCCAGGGCCAATCCCAGAGTTAAATATACCGACACGCCCGGCGAAGCTATACTTGACTTTAATATAACCGAAGGTGACAAGTTTTATCTGAACCGCATTTTTGTTACCGGCAATTATGAAACACAGGACAAGGTAGTCCGTCGCGACTTTGATAAGCATAAGTTCCTGCCCGGCAATATTTATGATCAGGATGCCGCAGACAAAGCCCAGCGCAGACTCGCCGGTAGCGGCATATTTGAATCGGTTGATGTTCAGCCGATCGGTACTGACCCCAATAGCCGCGATGCTTTGGTAGAGGTAACAGAAAGCAATACTGGCATGCTGCTCTTTGGCGTGGGTGTTGACACCAACAGCGGCGTTCTGGGGCAATTCTCTATCGAGCAGCGAAATTTCGATGCTTCACGCAAACCTGAAAGTTTCAAGGAATTCATTACCGGCAATTCTTATGTAGGTGCCGGGCAGCGGTTAAAACTCAGTGTTGAACCCGGTACTGAAATGACCAGGGCCAATCTGAAGTTTTATGAGCCATATCTCTATGACCAGCCATATTATCTTGAATATAACCTCTATCTGTTCCGCAGATTTCGGGAAAGTCACGAAGAAAGACGCAAAGGCACTTCTCTGACACTAGGCCACCGCTTTGATAATGACTGGTCGATCGAGGGAACATCGCGATTTGAACAGATAACTATCGACGACTTTGAATATGACCATGTAAGAAGAACAAACCCCGATGGCAGTTATCAGGTTGACCCGGTTACTGGCGAATACCTCTACGACAGATATCTGGTAACACCGCCACAGATCGTAAAAGAACAAGGCGATAACTGGCTGACGAGTTTCAAGGTAGGTGTTGGCCAGAATACGACTGACCGCCTCTATCGCCCTACTGAAGGCTATAAGATCAATATGGGAGTTGAACAGTTCGGCTTTTTTGGCGGTGACTTTGACTTTACTGAGCTTAGTGCCGGCATGACCGTATATCAGACCATCTATGAAGATATTGTCGAAAGAAGAACTGTCTGGGCAACCAGGGTATCTGGCTCGAAGATATTTGGCGATGCTCCAACCTTTGAGAAATTCTATGCCGGCGGTATTGGTACTGCCCGCGGTTTTGAATATCGCGGTATAAGTCCGCGAGACGGCAGAGATAATGACCCGATCGGTTCTGATTATATGTTCCTGGTTGGTACCGAGCTGGTTCATCCGGTCTTTGAAGAAACCCTCTTCGGCAAGATATTCTGTGACAGCGTCTATATAAGCGAAGGTTCTTACCGCGTTTCTGTTGGCTTTGGCTTTGAACTGATCATACCGCAATTCTTCCAGCAGGTGCCCATGAGTTTTGACTTTGGCTTCCCCATGAGAAAAGATGATGAAGATGACACACAGTTGTTCAGCTTTAACTTTGGCATGAGTTTTTAAGAGAAAGCATTTCTGGAGATACCCAGCCGATAACCATCGGTTACCACATATATATGTCAGCAGAAGAACCAAAAATAGAAAAAGCGATCACCGTGCATGTTATATTGCCCGATGCTACTATAGACTCAAAAGACTCTCTGGACGAACTGGACTCACTGGCTCAGGCTGCCGGCGTACATGTCGTTGGCTATGTCAGACAGAGGCGGCGAGAGATAAATCCATCCCTCTATATCGGTCAGGGCAAAGCCCGTGAGATCGCTGAATTCGTTAAACTGCGTCAGGCTGATGTTGTCATTTTTGACAATGATCTGAGCCCGGCCCAGATACGCGAACTCGAAAAGATAATGGAAATAAAGGTCATTGACCGCAGTGAGCTTATTCTGGATATTTTTGCCCGCAGAGCAGCCTCTTCTGAAGCTAAAATGCAGGTAGAACTCGCCCAACTGGAATACACCTACCCCCGCCTGACACGCATGTGGAGTCATCTTGACACCGTAACCGGCGGAGCTGCCACTGGCGGCGTAGGTACACGCGGAACCGGCGAAAGTCAGCTTGAGATCGACCGTCGTCTGGTCAGTAAACGAGTAGCACTGCTAAAAAGCAGGATCACTCAGATAGACCAGCGAAAAAGCCGTCAGGCCGGCAGCCGCAAAAACAGCTACACCGTCTCTCTGGTAGGTTATACCAATGCCGGTAAAAGCACTCTCATGAATACCCTTACCGGGGCTGATACCTATGCCGCTAATCAGCTTTTTGCCACACTGGACACCAAAACCTGCCGCTGGAACCTTGATGGCGATAACCACGCCCTGCTCAGCGATACGGTTGGTTTCGTGCGTGATCTGCCGCATCATCTGGTCGCCTCGTTCCGGGCCACTCTCGAAGAGACCATTCACGCTGACCTGCTGCTCCATGTACTTGACATATCTCACCCCCATGTGTTCCAGCAGGTAGAAGCCGTTAACAGCGTTTTGTCTGATCTGGAATGTAACCAGAAGGACATTATGCTCATTGCCAATAAGATCGATATGCCCGGTGCTATGGCCCGTTTCCAGGAGTTTTCTGCGATCTACCCCGAGGCACTGGCTGTGTCTTCCAAAACCGGTGAAGGGCTCACCGCTCTGGTCGAAAAGGTACTGACCCGGGTTGCCGGCCGCACCGAGCAATTCCGCCTGAGCTGCCCCTATAGTAACGGTAAGATAATAGCCTTCCTGCAGGCCAGTGGTCACATACTATCGCAGGAATATACCGAAAATGAGGTTATAATCGAAGCTACACTGGGCGCTAACCAAATGCATAATCTGCAAAAGTTTGGCCCTTATACAATCATCTGACAACCGCTCAACCCATATTGAATGTAACCGTTCACAGTGCTTACATAGATTGCAGAGTTAACTGTGAACTAAACTGTTTAGTAACAAGTAACAAG
>JAFGDI010000214.1 GCA_016932145.1 Sedimentisphaerales bacterium | reverse complement strand
TCATCGTTGGTCACCAGCCGCAGGCCGAAGGCAGCTCAAATCCATTTGAAAAACTCATTATTTTAGCCAGTGACCACAATAAAGGCTGTATATTGCCCTTTGACCTGTCTAAAAAATATACTACCGATGAGCTATATCAGAACATTATAAAGATAATGCGGCTTGCCTGATGAGTCTCCCCCTGCCTTGAACCTGCCTCAATTTATAAGCGTATATATCACAGTAGAAAAGTGTATATAGATAGAGATATGGATCAACAATTTGCTAAAGGAGTATAACTCATGATAAGGAAATTGGTTATAACAATATTGGGCATATTGGCCCTATCCCTGCCAGTTATGGCTCAAAACCCTGCCCCCCTGACTAATGATGAAGTTCAGGCTGTATCTGATATCAACAATGTATTTCGACGGGCCGTTGAGATCGCTCAGCCGGCGGTGGTAGAAGTTCATCTCTTTCAGAACAATGGTGTGTATGAACAGAACACCGGTCTGGGCAGCGGTTTTATTATCGATAAGGACGGATATATAATTACCAATAACCATGTAGCAGCCGACCAGGATCGCATATCAGTGGTTCTGGCTGATGGCAGAGCTTTTGAAGTGGTAGAGACTATGCTCGACCCGGATACAGACCTGGCTGTCTTGAAGATAGACCCGGCGGGTAAAGACCTGCCAGTCATTAAATTTGGCGATTCCGATAAAGCTATGGTTGGTGACTTTGTCATGGCAATAGGCAGCCCATTCGAGTTCAGTCAGACGGTTACCATGGGCATTATCAGCCACAAAGGTCGCCAGACCAGAATACTTGGCCAATGGGGACTGGCTGACTTCATTCAGACCGATGCCGATATAAATAAGGGCAACAGTGGCGGCCCGCTGATAAATCTCTACGGCGAGGTGATCGGTATTAATTCAAATATATTCAGCCCAACTGGTGTATCAGCAGGCTTTGGCTTTGCCGTACCAAGTAATATCGCTAAAGATGTCTCCTCTCAACTAATTGCTAATAAGTCAGTTAAGAGAGGGTACCTGGGCGTTACTCTCATCAGTAAAACTATTAGTGAGCTTAAGCAGCTCAAAGATGAAGAGATACTCAGCCTGACCGCCGGGGTGCTCGATGATGCCAGTTATCTCAAAAGAATGCTGGCAAACCTGCCAGATGATTTCCAGGGTGTACTGGTAACAACAGTAGCCCAGGATACACCAGCAGCTCAGGGTGGAATGAGGTCTTATGATATCGTTACGAGCTTTAATGGCAAAAAGTACTCGCAGTCTGCCCCGCTTCGCCAGGATATTGCCTCTACCAAGCCAGAAACCCAAACAACTTTTGAGGTATGGCGTGAAGGAGAGCTAATAAACCTTACCGTAACACTGGGTGATCGGGAATCTGCCCGGGAACAGATGGACCAGCAAACCAGACGCACAGCTAACAATGCACCAAGATGGTCATTACCAGATGAATTTTTCCAGCCGCCAACAGAAGTATTACCATTTGGCGATCCTTACTCTGACCAGAAACCAAAACTTGGTATTACAATTGAAAATATAACACCTGAGCTGGCCAGACAATACGGTTATCCGCAGGTCAATGGCCGGATTAACCAGGTCATAGTTACCGGCGTTCGCATAGGCTCTCTGGCTCAGAATAATGGCATAAGCGAAGGTGATATTATTGTGGCAGTAAATGGCAAAAAGATCAAAGATGCCAACGAGCTTAAGCAGATAATTCAAAACTCAGACCTGAATAATGGTATTACAATGAGCATCAAAAACAGTCAGGGTGAGAAAGATATAAGCATATCAGCGAATAATCTGTAATAAACCTGATTTTACAATTATAGTCCTGTAACAAAGTATAGTTTATGAAGGCCAGTTCAATACTGGTCTTTTTTTTTACTTACAGTTCCGATTACTGACCTCTTTTTCATTCTTTGCTTTAAGTATTTAAATTGCATAGAAATATATTAATTTTCTAGCTAGATTAGGTCGAGTGTACACTATGCAAGGAGATAATTAATATGAACCTTTGCCAGTAAAACAGGAGATAAAAATGAGTATATTAGGTACAAAAAAAGTCAAAGTACTAATCGCTATGTTACCAGTACTTTCCTTAATTTGCATGTTGGTGCTATACATTGCCGACGGGGTAATGAACAAAATGGTAATGGATAAAGTTATTATCCCGGAATTTGGCAGAACGGTTCTCGACGGCAATAAACTCGCCCTGCAAACCGTAACAGATTCGCAGGTTATACTACTTACAGAAGCCATGCAAGGAGCTTCCGACCGGGAACAACAGAGACAGATAGCCGAGAAATATACCAAAGACATAAGATTTATGCCTGATAAAAGTGGTTATTTCTTTACCTTTTCTACTGATGGCTACTGCATATACCATCCAATTGTAGAAAGTATGATAAATACTAACATATTGGAATCGAGAGATGCTAATGGTGAATTCTATGCCAGGAAAATGAATGAAGTAGCAAAAAGCAAAGGCGAAGGTTTCGTTGAATATTACTGGGCCAAAGAAGGCCAGGGAGACCAACCCAAAATAAGCTATATTAAAATGATCCCCGGCACTAACCTGTACATCGGCACAGGTATCTATGCCGACAATGTAGCAGCGGCCCAGGAGAATGTGGCTAATAATGTCAGTGAAAAGAACCGGGAATATGCGGTTTATAAGCTCATTATCTGGCTGGCATGTGTCGCCGTATTGATATTGCTATCTGTAATAGTAACCAGACGGATAATCAAACCACTGCGAGATATTATTTCACGGCTATCAATAACTACTAATGACATAGCACAGGCATCAAAGAGCATTTCGGATGGTTCATTGAATCTGGCAGATAGCGCCAACTCGCAAGCGGCTGCGGTTGAAGAAACCAGTAGCTCTCTGGAAGAGATAAATTCCATGACCAGAGTTACCAGCCAGAACGCTGACCAGGCTAACCAGAAAGCAGAAAGATCCAATGCCATTGCCAGCAGAGGCGGTGAATCGATCTCGCAGATGACTGCTGCCATGGAAGGGATAAAGCAATCGTCGCAGGAAATAAGTAATGTGATCAAAATAATTGATGAAATAGCCTTTCAGACTAATTTACTGGCTTTGAATGCCGCGGTAGAGGCTGCTCGTGCCGGTGAAGCAGGTAAAGGCTTTGCCGTAGTTGCAGAAGAAGTGCGAAATCTGGCTATGCGTTCAGCAGATGCTGCCAGAAGCACAGCTCAAATGATCGAAGCCTCAGTTAAGAATTCTCAGAACGGTGTGATAATAGTAAGTGAAGTGTCAACAGCGTTTCAGGAAGTTACCCAATCAGCAGGTGAGGTTAATAGTCTTATCTCTGAAATAAGTCATGCCTCTGACGAGCAGTCAACGGGACTGGACCAGGTGAGCAAGGCCATGAACCAAATCGATACAGTAACACAATCTATCGCTTCCAATGCCGAGGAAAGTGCCTCAGCCGCCCAGCAGCTCAATCAACAGGTTGAAAATGTTAAAGAGGTGGTTAATGAGCTGCATCAGATGGTTGTTTAATACGAAATGTAGAGACGCATGATTATGCGTCTCAGAATTTCATTCCATGTCAGTCTGCATTTAAGAGACGCATGACTGCGTGTCTCAGAATCTCATTCCATATCAGTCTGCATTTAAGAGACGCATGACTGCGTGTCTCAGAATTTCATTCCATGTCAGTCTGCATTTAAGAGACGCATGACTGTGTGTCTCAGAATCTCATTCCATATCAGTGAGCATTTGGGAGACGCATGACTGTGCGTCTCAGAATTTCATTCCATGTCAGTCTGCATTTAAGAGACGCATAATCATGCGTCTCTACAAAAATAAAAAGCCGCGTCAGGGTTAACCAACGCGGCTTTTAATTTTAAGTTATCACAGGTTAAAGCCTGTAATTATCTGCCCAGATTAAGAGCGTCACCAATGATAGGTGCGAACTTAACGATCAGGCCGGCAAATACTACCGATACCATACTCATAAGCTTAATGAGAATGTTCAGAGAAGGACCAGAAGTATCTTTGAACGGGTCACCAACGGTATCACCAGTTACAGCAGCCTTGTGAGCCTCTGAACGCTTACCACCGTAGTTACCCTTTTCGATAAACTTCTTGGCATTATCCCAGCTACCACCAGCATTAGCCATGAAAATCGCTACAGCAAAACCGGCTGTCAGACCACCAGCCAGCAGGCCGAGAACACCAGACACATCCAGAACCAGACCAACTACAATTGGCACGATAATAGCCAGCAGAGAAGGAACAAGCATTTCTTTCTGAGCACCGGCAGTAGAGATAGCCACGCACTTGGCATATTCCGGAGTAGCCTTGCCTTCGAGAATACCAGGTATCTCTCTGAACTGACGACGAACCTCGTTCACCATCGCCATAGCGGCCCGGCCTACAGCCTTCATTGTCATAGCAGTAAAGAGGAACACCAGCAGAACACCGGCGAACATACCGCAGAGTACCTTAGGATTCATCAGGTTAACACCATAGAAGTCCATATACTGACGCAGAGAAGCCTGAGATGCACGAACAGCCTCAATCTCAACTATACCTTCAGCAGTTTTAACCTCAATGTTAGCAACCTTATTTTCTTTGTTAAACTCTACTACAGTAGCATCGAGCGTACCAACAGTAAGGTGCTTATCACCTTCGAGAACCATATATACATCAAAGCTATGCTCATCTGTACCTTCTGACACCTTAGTAGCGATCTTACCATAGTTGATATAGCTCATAACGCCGACAGAAGCAGCGGCATCTGTCTTGGCAGTGCTGTCAATGGCTACGATAGAAGTTGAACCTTCACGAACCAGACCGATACGAATTTCTTCAACATAAGCAGCCAGCAGAGCCAGAGCTGTCAGAGCGGCAGAACCGATAGCAAAACCCTTACCGATAGCGGCAGTAGTATTACCCAGTGAGTCAAGAGCATCAGTCTTTTCACGAACTGAAGGATCCTGATGAGTCATTTCAGCGTTACCGCCGGCGTTATCAGCGATCGGGCCATATGCATCTGTCGCCAGAGAATAACCCAGAGTTGAGAGCATTGATACCGCAGCGATACCTATACCATAAAGACCCAGCAGCATTTCATTCTGACCGCCAGCAAAGCTGTAAGCCAGCAAAATAGCAACAACAACAGTAACCAGAGACATCCAGGTTGAGCCCATACCTTCTGCAATACCAGAGATAATTACAGTAGCAGGACCTGTCTGAGCATTCTTAGCTACTTCCTGAGTAGGCTTGAAATCATAACTGGTGTAATACTCTGTTGCCTTACCGATAACAAGACCGGCGAGCATACCAACAACGATAGCACCAAATATACCCAGATAGCTTACAGTTACTCCAGTATCACTTACGATACCACCAAGCAAATACTTACAGATAAAGAATGCGGCAATAATGATGAGGATACTTGAGCCCCAGAGACCTCTCATCAGAGAAGCCATCAGCTCTTTCATACTGGCACCATCTTTGGTCTTAACCATATATACGCCGACAATACTCAGGAGAATACCAACACCAGCCAGAACCATAGGAGCAGCCAGCATCTTGAGGGCTTCCTGCATATTAAGATGCAGAGCAACCGCAGCAGATACACCCAAAGCAGCAGTAGCGAGAATAGAACCACAATATGATTCGTACAGGTCAGCACCCATACCAGCCACATCACCTACATTATCACCAACATTATCAGCGATAGTAGCAGGGTTACGCGGGTCATCTTCAGGAATACCAGCTTCAACCTTACCTACCAGGTCAGCACCAACATCAGCAGCCTTAGTATAGATACCACCACCAACACGGGCAAACAAAGCCTGAGTTGAAGCACCCATACCAAAGGTAAGCATTACTACAGTTATTTCAACCAG
>JAFGDI010000213.1 GCA_016932145.1 Sedimentisphaerales bacterium | reverse complement strand
CTTTCCTGCCGGCATCGCTTCACTCCTGTATTTATTTGATTGCCTATATTAACCTTATATAGTGACAACCTACCACAGGACTGCACAACCTTAACTTGTTACCTGTTACCTGTTACTTATTACTGTAACTGTGTGAACGGTTACTAATTTCAGAGCAAATATAAGAGGTCAGTGTCTTAAATTATCTCAAGGCCGATACCATTTTTTATGTCACTTACTCCTTATTCCCTCTTAACTATCTGCACCCTCAACCAATAATCTCAGCTCATCAACAGCCAGTGTCATCTGACTGGCTTGCGAGGTGAGTCGTTCTGAGGCATGTGCTGACTCCTGAGCATTGGCGGCATTTTGCTGGGTAATATGATCGATCTCGGTCATTGTCTGACTAACCAGTGAAACACCCTTTGCCTGCTCTGCACCGGCAAGAGCAATTTCGGCTACACAGTCAGAAGTTTCACCTACACTGCTGACTATTTTATCGAGAGCATCTGCTACTTCATGGGCGATCGACACCCCCTTTTCCGAGTTATGCACTGACTCTTCGATAAGTTGCGATGTGCTTCTGGCTGCTTCGGCACTACGCATAGCCAGATTGCGAACTTCTTCAGCTACTACGGCGAAGCCCTTGCCGGCTTCACCGGCCCGCGCAGCTTCTACCGCGGCATTAAGTGCCAATAAATTAGTCTGAAATGCAATAGCATCAATAGTATCAATAATTCTGGCAGTCTGATCAGCAGATTTCTGAATATCACCAATAGCCCCTCTCATTCGTTCCATAGCACCAAAGCCAACCTCAGCCATTGTTCGCGATTGCTGTGAGAGCTCTTTGGCCTGACTGGCATTAAATGCTGTCTTACCTGTCATAGAAGATACCTCTTCCAGCGAACTGCTCGACTCTTGCAGACCAGCGGCCTGTTGGGCGGCGCCATCAGCTAATACCTGCGAAGCTCCATGTAGTTGCTCTGCGGCCGATGCCAGTTCACTGGCACCAGCATTCAGGCTGTGAATAATTTTCTTAACCGGTACTGTTATGCTTCGGGTAATGACAAATGCCAACGCCAGACCAATAACTATAGCCGCCAGCGTACCGACAACAATAACCATACCTGCTTTATTCATATCTGCATTCATTGAGCTTTTCTGCATATCACTGAGACTTACACATGCCTGAGAGACAGCTTGCGAGTTCTGCTGCATTAATGCCTGGGCCTGCTGCTTGTCCTCTTTAACTTTTACTATACCCGCGAAAGCATCAGTATAACCCTGCATTGCAACAAGAGCGTTGTTAACAACAGCTATTTCATCTTCCTGCTTAATCTCACTAAGCAGTAAATTGCAGGTATCTGCCATTTTAATAAGATCATTACCAACCTGTTCCCGAGCTGATTGTTTATCGCTCAATACGAAGTCTCTTTCATTTATCCGGCAATCACCCGCCAGCGTTAACAGTTCTTCTGCATATCGCACCAAAGTCATACTTACCTGGATAACTGCATTTGCCTGCTCTCTTACCTGTTGAGCGACCATCTCCTGCGACTCACGCAAATGCTGACATTCCTTACTTAAAACAGAATTAGCCTGCACAAGTTCACGGTCTGTAACCTGCTGTAAATACTTTATATCTGCCCAGAGACTGAATTGCTTTTCAAACTCATCCATTCTGGTAATATGATCTGATAATATTGCCAGACTCTCCTCACCTTGCAATGTCTTGTGCAATAACTCTGCCTTGGTTTTAATACTGGCTATCGTTTCATAAAATATTTCCTTTTGCCCAATATCGCCAGACATAAAATAATTATCCATACTTTTCTGACAACTGCGAAACAGTTCGCGAAAATCTGCTATTTGGTCAAGCCCGCATGTTATCTCAATAATATTTGGCTCCGAACCCTCTTGAGACAGATCAGTAAGCATTGCAGTTTGCTCATTTCTCATTTGCACGATTTCATGGGAAAACCTGGCCGCAGTCTGCTGCACTATCTCATTCTGACTGAGCATCTCATTATCTAATGCAACCCATTCTTCAATAGCGGCAAAATAAATGCTTGCAGCAGAGATCGCAGCATCAATACCCTGACGACCCTGCTCACTTGCCATCTCATTGTATAACTCTTTTAGACTGGCCAATACCTTCACGCCATTATCATTAACGGTCTTGATAGTATCGGTGTTTTTATTGACCATATAATCATACATGCTAAGCCGGCTATCTTTAACGGCGTTTTCGATACAGACAGAGGAATCAGCATTAGCCGTTACTGCGGCTATATGACTGGCCGACTCGCTGCGAACCAATTCCATTTTATCAGTTAAAATACCCTTTATATTCTGACAGGCAATCATAAATTCCTGAGCTTCTGCTTCCATCTTTTCTTCTGACTTCAGTTGTTCGCTATGCAACAATACCCACCGGTCAAACCCAGTTGAATATTGCTCTATACTACTGACAACATTTGCCAACTCACTACTGCCAGTTGAATTCCAACTCAAAGAAACCTTTGCTAACTGTCCTGTAACTTCTTCGAGCAGCTCTTTTACTCTCTTGAGATTTTCCGGCTTACTCTCAGCACGATAATCCAGCTCTGCATAGCGACATTGCCCAATAATATCAACCAGGCCGCCAATCTGATCGGAAACCACAACTGCTTTTCTGGTCTTATTAAAACCGTTTATGCCCACATAACCAACCAACGCAGTGACCAAAAGCACTAAAACGAACCCGGACATAATTTTATAACTCAGTCTCATTTTATTGAACATTTCCATCTCCAACTTCATCTGTCTGCAACAGGCATTCAATATTTTAAACGCCTCACGCTGGTTATTATCGGCATTAACAGGCACGAAGTTAATCTGGAAACATAAAGACTGACATGCAAATATCGCAAACTGCCACAGATATAGCAGCTCAGACTAAAATGAAAGGCAAGAAAGGGTAAAAAGCACTAAAGCAGCAATATGATTATACATAATTGTCAAAAAAACACAGTCGGTCAGATTAAATATTATCAATTAACCTGACCGACTGTGTAACGCTTATCAAAATTATAAGACTTATAAACCTATACACTGCCTACACCGGTATTACCTCCGGCAGCCATACAATCAAAGAGTGCGTCCATTAAAGCCGGACTCTCTTGTACTATTGATTCCACTAATTCCAGCAGTTTGGGGCCAGACTGACTTATAGCACCATAAAACAAATGCGGTACATATATGCGATCATAACCAAAGGTAAATGCCTGATGAGCCGCAGTATCGAGCATTTTCTTGGCTGAAATACTAATTGCCACTGTCTCACGCCCTTCTATAAGGCAATAATCCTCTTTTAGATCTTTGGACAGAAACGAGTTTACAGCATCGATATCCACCTTATTAGCCAGCAGAAGCTCTGGTATCTGACATAACTCAAATTCTATATCGCTACTCAACTCCGGGGAACATCTCACCAGGCGAGCTATATCTGTGCGGTCCATAAATACCGAAAACCAGAGTATCGCCGCCAGAAAATGACGCGGGTTAGCTACATTACCGTGATACGACCGGGTAAGTTCCATGGCATAACGCCTGACCAGTGCTGATGCTATTGATAATTTCATCATGATCACTCACCTACATTATAACAGGTGCAAACCAAAAGCAGGCTACACCTGTCTGACATACTTCTTGCTCAAATCTTACTATTTCACAACTGCAAACAGTAATACTATTTCATTATATCAAAACAGTTTTCATTCGAGCAAGAAATCCGTCATTATTTTTTATTTTTTTGCGATCAGAATAGCACGCGTCGGAGCTGGCAGGCCCTCTATCGTCTTATTCTGGTCCAGCGGGTCAAGGCATTTATCCAAAGACTCAAAGGTCATCCACTCCGTAGCCCGCTGCTCTTGCAATGAGGTACGAGATATATCGACACAGCGAATACCTGTAAAACCAACTTCAGCCAGCCACCGCTCTAATAAACCCACATCTGGCAATGACCAGACATTACGCATACGGGCATAACGCCCTTCCGGAATGAGCAACTCGTTGCCTTGCCCTTCCACAACCAGAGTTTCAAGGACAAGCTCACCACCTGTACGAGTAAGATCGTATAAAGTGCGTATATGCTCTAATGGCTCTCGACGATGATATAACACCCCCATCGAAAATATCGTATCGAAACTTGCACTTAAACCGGCCATCTGCTCTAAAGTAAGAGGCAAAACCGTTGCCTTATCGGTCTTGATATATTTGTTAACCGCTTGATATTGCATAACATATACCAAAGTCGGCTCAATACCCAATACCACCTGGGCTCCATCTCCCAACATACGCAGACAATGATAACCACTGCCACAGCCGACATCGAGAACTGTCCTGCCGGACAAACTGGAAATATGCGACCTGAGACGATCCCATTTCCAGTCGCTGCGCCACTCAGTATCGATCTTTATGCCAAATATCTCAAATGGCCCTTTTCGCCAGGGGTGCATAACCTTGAGCAGAGCGGTAAGCTCTTCTTTCTGGGCCGGCCTGATATTCGCCGGGGTTCCAACAACAATCGCCGAACCGTCGAGCTTGATAAACGAGGGCCTTAAATCAGGCATTGAATCCAGGGCATTCTGCCAGCGGACATAATCACCATGCACCACTTTTGCCAGCGTGTCAGCTACCAGACTATCTAATGATAATGCCAGCGAACCTTTACCCAGAGCCGTCAATGTCGTATAAAAATCGCTAAAGTCAAGTTTCATAAACAGTTATTGTAACAACAGATTATTTCGCTGTCAAAAGCAATAAAGCAGGAGTATTTGCCCCCTGACAAAACATTAGATCACCTGTAAGCCAGAACTGACATATTTGTACCGATAAGCAAAGTTAAGCCAAATACAGAACAAAATGTTAGCAGAAAAAAATATAGTTTTCGTTGGGCACGACCTCCTTTTTACTGCTATAATCTTGAACAGGAGTAATATATATGAATGATTTTATATACAATTTATGGGACATAATACTGGACCTTTCACCCTGGCTGCTTTTTGGCTGCCTGATAGCTGGCGGCTTGCATGTGTTTATGCCGGCAGGTTTTATACGCAAACACCTTGGCCATGGCGG
>JAFGDI010000212.1 GCA_016932145.1 Sedimentisphaerales bacterium | reverse complement strand
CTGGTATTTTGGGTTAACGATTGTCCTGGTCGTCAGGCGGTATTGTATTATTCAGATGGCAGTGTTCTATCCGGAGAGTTGACACTTGCTTCGGGTTCACAATTAAAGTGCAATATACCCGAATCGGGAGATATTTATACTTCTGATATGGTAACTGGTGAGCCGGTTAGATATGGTAAGGTTCGTCGTTTTGGTCTGGATTCAATATCAAAGATAGAGTTTTTTGTTCAGAAAGAAGAGTTGATCAGGAAGTGGCGTTTTGGCAGTCAGACTGCTTATGATCGGGCAACGGCTGAGGCAGATTATAGTCCGGCGGAGAAGCTATACAGCGGCGAATATTATCCGGTTCGTTATCTGGCTGCGGTGGTAGCATTTAATGGCGGCGAGGTTATCGCCGGTCATATATATTCGGCTGTAGCTTACCTGGATGATGGTAGTAGGGTGGTCAAGATATCGCTTTTGTCAAAGAGTCGTGGCCTTGAAGGTCAGAGTTTGGATGATTTGGTATATGTACAATGTATCAAGTTTGTTGATGCGGGTAAGTCAGTTCAGCCGGCGGTGGAATTTAAGCCGGAGGGTATGGTTTTTCAGCCGGGTGATAAATGTTATGCTTTGTCGTTTGATTCACTGGTCTCGCTGCCAGCAAGTGTTGATGTGGCCGATGGCATTATAACAGTGGAGTCATCACTGGGAGAAGGGGTTATGTTGGCTATAGGTCGTGAAAATCGTTTTATTGTTGGCTGGCCGACATGTCATGATGATGAGCTATTAGCTCTGGCTGGTGAATATGTAGCAATGTTGCGTGATTTTTATAATGAGCGACAATTGGTTGGTATATGGCATGATAAGCAAAGGGGGCAGCTTCTTACTCTGGTGAATCTGAGGCGGAGGTTTGCTGATACGAATTTTGGCGAGATAGGCGGCGAGTGGGACAAGCAGCGTGGCTCAATAGTTGAACCGTGGCGTTTAAGTGTCTGGCGTTGGCTGTACGATAAGGAAAACAGGAAATTAACGCTCATTGGTCGCGGCTCATTTTGTCGTGAGATAAAAGAGCCATCAGAACCGGTGCCGGCGGTTGAGATACAGGAGAATTTATGGTTTATAGCAGAGAAGTAGAAATTGCAAAAAAGGCGGCTCGCCAGGCGGGCGATCATGCCCTTAAGAACATAGCAGCCCAGAGTCATCATAAGCAATGTGATAATTCGATAGTTACAGAGATTGACATTCAGTGTCAGGCGATGATAATTTCGGCCTTGCAGTCAGAATTTCCGGAATATGGCATAATAGGAGAAGAGCCGGAGGCTGGTTCAGGTGAGATGTTATTACAGATATTACCTAAGGGTGATAAAGATATCTGGTGGGTGATCGATCCGATAGATGGCACGCGTAATTTTGCTTTTGGTTTGCCGTTCTTCGCAGTTAGTATAGGTCTGATAGTTGACGGTATGCCGGCTGCGGGAGTTATCTATTATCCTGACAGGCAGGAGATGTATTTTGCGGCTTCAGCGGAAGGTCCGGCGTATTGTAATGATAAGGAATTAACAGTAAAAGAGGAAAAGATAAACCCAGACAGCCAGATATGTGTTTCCGGACTATTGCACGAATATTGGAGTGCCAGTCAGGTAGAAAAGGTATTTCACAGATGCGTTCATGCAAATCTGGGGTCGGCGGCAATACACATGGCATACCTCGCAGCGGGCAAATATTCTGCGGGTATTTTCCTGCGTACTAAGTTCTGGGACATAGCAGGCGGGGCGGCGATACTTCTGGCGGCCGGGGGAGTAATTACAGACTTTGGAGGAAAGGATATATTCCCTTTTGATTGCAGCGGCTACGGTGGAAAGCCGGTAAAATGCTTACTCGGTGGTAAGTCTATGGTCCGGCAAATAGCGGATCTGCTGGATTATCAGGGGCAATAAAGGCACTATCTAATTGTTATTTTGATATGCGACCATGTATTCAGACGGAGCTGTTTTTAAGACAGAATAGATTTATCTGAAAATCAGCTATTTTGAATTCTGATCGTACTGGATCTGGCTGCGATATTGTTTTGAAGTCTTTTTGGTAATCTTCTTGAATATTCTGCAGAAGTAAACCACATCGGAATAACCGCAGCGTTTGGCTATTTCGTAGAGGGGCATATCGTAGTTTTGCAGGAGGAATTTAGCCCGATTGATCCGCACATAGTTGACATAATCGCAGAATTTCATATAGCCATTTTTGCGGAATAGTCTGGAAAGGTGGTTGGGAGAGATATCATAATGGGCTGCGACAGAATCGCGGGATATTTCGCTCTGGAAGTTTTCCTGGATATAAACGCAAATCTCCTGGAAGAGCAGATTGGCAGAATCGCTGGCTGGTTTGTTGATATGATCTTCCAGTTTGATCTGATAACATTGAAGCAGGGCATTGATCAGGTGATTGAAGCCCGGGTATGGTCTCTTCATCCTGCTTAGTTCGGATATAGCATCAAGTATTTTTTGTTCCGGTCCGGCCAGAGCATGCTGGAGAGCTATTTTTTCGGCAGTGACTATTTTATCGGTGGTTACCAGGCTTATGCCGGTATGTCTTTTGCCAAAGAGGAAGTGCAGAGCTCTGGATTTGACCTCCATATTGGGTTTATCCCAGCAGTTAGATGGTATAAAAAGAGCCTGTTGTGGTCTGATCGTAACATTAGTGACAGCGTTGCCCTGTTCCAGTTCAGTTTGATAATCGCCATCTAAGATGACAGTTAACCGGGGAAAGTGAACGGCGAAGGCATAAAGCGGGGGAGTAATTTTGTTGCCTGAGAAGAATACCTCATTTATGCCTTTTCCGCAGGTAATTTCCTTGAGAGCGTCGAGTATTTCTTGTGTGTTTTCCATGGTCTCACCGATGTTACAAATTTCATATTACTTTTACATGTATTATATAGTCTGAGCAGTTTTAGTCCAGAAAATTGTCTTAAAAAGCATGAAAAATGGTTATTAGCCCTTCCAGGAATGGAGAAAAATAAAATGACGATGTTACATTTGTTCTTTTATTGCTCTGAATTTCCTATAGGAATCAGAGCGATTTTTCTATATAATTCTGTTATATCCTTTAATGTGGCCATTTTAGGACGCTTAATACCTGTGTTAAAATGAAAAAGGTTGCCGGAAATGAAAGAATTTGTTCAGAAACACAAACAATATCTGCTAAGCGGAGTGTCTTTTGCGATACCCTTTATTGCTTGCGGTGGTATTCTTATTGCTTTGGCAATAGGTTTTGCCCCGATGGGAGCAAGTGGTCCGGATTTTACCATACATGAAGGGTATAATCAGTTACAAACCATTAAGATAACCGTACTTAAGCATATTTTAAATATAGGTTCAGCTTCATTTGCATTGATGTTGCCGGTGTTGGCGGGCTATATATCTTATGCGATGGCGGGTAAGCCTGGTCTGGTAGCCGGTTTTATTGGTGGTTATCTGGCCAAAGAGTCAGGAGCCGGTTTTCTTGGGGCACTACTGGCGGGTATATTGGCTGGCCATGTAGTGAATTGGATCAAGAAATTGCCGGTGCATAAGCTGCTCAAGCCGATCATGCCTATTCTGATAATTCCAATTCTATCATCCTTAGTGATCGGTACGGTAATGCTTTTTGTAGGCAGTCCGATAGCCGGCATGATGGAGGGTATGCAAAAGTGGCTTGAAGGTATGCAGGGTTCGAGTGCCATATTATTGGGCTTGATATTAGGTGCTATGATCGCTTTTGATATGGGTGGTCCGGTAAATAAAGCGGCGTTCTTTTTTGGCGCTTCCATGCTGGAGCAGGGTAATTATCACATAATGGGTGCGGTAGCAGCAGCGATCTGTACCCCGCCGCTGGGAATGGGTCTGGCGACATTTATACAGAAGAAGCTCTGGACTCAGGAGCAGCGTGAAAGTGGGATAGCCTCATTTAGTATGGGAATGATCGGCATAACTGAAGGGGCGATTCCTTTTGCAGCCGCTGAGCCTCTGCGGGTCATACCATGTATTATGCTGGGTTCAATGACGGCCTCGGCGATCGCCATGGTCTATAATGTAGGAAATCACGCCCCGCACGGAGGGCCGATCGTATTGCTGGTAATAGATAATCGTATATCATATATATTTGCAATAGCGGTGGGTACAGTAGTGACGGCGTTGTCAATCAATTTGGTTAAAAGTTTAAGTCAGTCTAAGGAGAGTTTATAATGAAATTTATTGCAGTTACCGCCTGTCCAACCGGGATAGCTCATACATATATGGCTGCTGAGAATCTGGAAAAGACCGCCAAAGAGCTGGGCCATACGATCAAAGTAGAGACACAGGGTGCTATGGGTATTGAGAATGAGCTTAGTGCCGAAGATATATCCGGAGCTGATGCCTTGATTTTGGCAGCCGATATTATGATCGAAAATGGCGAGCGTTTTGACAATATACCCAAGATAGAAGTGCCGGTTCAGTTGGCGTTGAAAGATCCCAAGAGTATTTTCGCCAAGAAACCCTGCTGATTATTGAAAGAGAAAGAATAAGTGATCTCATCTTCAGATAAATTTGAATACAGATTTACCTGCCCATTACCAAATGGCTTGCATGCCCGTCCGGCAAATTTGCTGGAACAGGTAGTGTCTGGTTTTGGCTGTAATGTAGTGCTGGAAAACCTCAGTAATAATCGAGTTGCTAACGCTCACAGTGTGCTTTCACTGGTTGGCGCAGATGTTAAAGAGGGGGACGAGTGTATATTGCGGCTTGATGGTCCGGACAGTGAAGCCGCCTATAAGGTTCTGGTGAAGTTCATAATCAATGAATTACCGTCCTGTGATGAGAAGTTGCCCGAGGTAGTATGTGCGGCAGGTGATGTTTATATTCCGCCAGTATTGCAGGCGGCCCAGGCGGAATATTATCTGGGTACATCTGTAGTTGCCGGTCTTGCACGCGGCAGAGTGGTTCATGTTCAGGCACTGGCCTTACCTGACAATCTGAGTAGTCAGTTGGCCGATGAGCCGCAGAAGGAAATTGAGCTTGTTGGTCAGGCTTTTGCACAGTTGGAAAATGAGATCGCATTGCGTCTTACATCGCCATTACTGACGCGAATGGAAAAGGATATATTGACAGCGCAGCAGGCCATAGCAACCGACAAAGAGTTCAGGCAGAAGGTTGTGTCGCTGATAGCGGAGCAGGCTATTTCTGCCGGAGTGGCGGTAATGCAGGCTTATGAACATTTCTGTGATATACTCCGCAGTGCCCGCAGTGAGCTGATCAAAGAGCGGGTCTATGACCTGCAAGATATCAGTGCGCAATTACTCATCCATTTGTATGGTTCACAGCCTCAGGCCAAAGTAGTGCTTACTGCACCATCGGTTTGTGTGGCTGATAATATTACGCCCTCTCAGTTTATGTCACTGGACAAGAGTATGGTAAGTGCGATCGTTTTGGCTCATGGCAGCAGTACTTCGCATACGGTTATATTGGCCCGTTCCTGTGGTATTCCTACCCTTGTGGGAGTGAAAGAGGCATGCTCCTGTCTTAAGTCAGGTCAGGATGTTATAATTGATGCTAATAATGGTCTTCTGATCCATAAGGTCAATGATAAGGTAGAAAGATATTTCCGGTCAGAGCAGGCAATGCGAGCCGCCCGCGAGGAATATTACTCTGCTTTTGTTGATAAAGATGCCCAGACTATTGATGGTTTGCCTATGCTGGTTTCGGCTAATATTGCCAGAGCAGAAGAGGTTGCAATCGCGGTAGCCAAAGGTGCTGACAGCATAGGTCTTTTCCGTACAGAGATGCTGTTTATGGACCGGGATAAAGCCCCTGCGGTCGAGCAGCAGTTTGAGCAATACCATGAGGCAGTTAAGGCAGCAGGCGGCCGGCCGGTAACGATCCGTACCTTTGATATCGGCGGTGATAAAAATGTGTCTTATCTTAATCTTGCCTCTGAAGAAAATCCTTTCCTGGGTTACCGGGGGGTAAGAATATATCAGCAATTCAATGATATGTTCCGGGACCAGTTAACGGCTATCCTACGGGCTTCAGCTTATGGTCCGGTCAAGATAATGATACCGATGGTTACCTGCTTTGAAGAAGTATTGTGGGTGCGTCAGACACTTGATCAGGTTAAGCTGACGCTTGATAATGACCATGTGGCTTATGACAGGAATATCAGGCTGGGAATAAATGTAGAAGTTCCTGCGGTTGGATTTATAATTCCGCAGTTGGCCGGAATAATAGATTTTATCAGTCTGGGTACAAATGATCTTACTCAGTATTTTACTGCGGTTGACCGGGGGAATAAGCAGGTAAGTTCGCTGTATCAGTCAGAGCATCCTGGGTTCCTCAAGTTTATAAAATACATTGTCGAGCAGGCGCATAAATCCAATCTGATAGTAAGTATGTGTGGTGAAATGGCAGGTCAACTGGCTAATCTGCCAATCTTGCTGGGTACAGGTATTGATGATCTGAGTGTTTCAATTCCTTCTGTATTGCCTATTAAGGCAGCAGTATCTGGAGCCAGTGCCAGCGAATGTTCCTTACTGCTTGATGAGCTGGTCGGACTAAAGTCAGCCATTGATGTTAAAGAGCGAGTGGTGGCATTTAATAACAGGCCGTCAGATAAGTCTGCTGTTGATGTAGCTTTGGTTGACCTTAAGGCCGATTGTGTTAATAAGCCAGAGGTTATCAGGCATGTATGTAATATGCTTGCAGGTGATAATCGTACTGGTGATGCCGTTGAGCTGGAAAAAGATTTCTGGCGTCGGGAAGCGGTATATTCAACGGGTTTGGGTTTTGGTATAGCGGTGCCGCATTGTAAGACATCATCAGTCAATTGTAATTCGATCTGCGTGTTAAAATTAAAGCAGGCGGTCGAATGGGAATCCATTGACAATATGCCGGTTGATGTTATAATAGCCATGACAATCAAAGATGTGGAGCAGGCCGGCAATCTGCATATGAAGATTTTTTCTCGTCTGGCCCGCCATATAATGCACGAAAAGTTCAGGGAAAGCCTGAGAACTATAGAAAGTGCCCAGGAAATAGTGGAGTTCCTCCACGAAAAACTCGAAATTAACTGATTCTCTACCAGCCTGCCTGGGCATTTACCCCCTAAAATCTGCACCAACAGGAGTTCGAAATGAAAATTAGATCATTGTTTTTGTCGGTACTGCTTCCGGCAGTTCCGCTAGTTGCCGCATTGGATTACAAGACCCCCGATCTCGATAAGGATAAAACCTTATATGTTGTAGGATATGCTCACCTTGATACTCAATGGCGTTGGGATTATGCCAAGACTATAGACACTTATATTAAGGAAACTCTTGATGGCAATATAGACCTGCTGGAAAGATATCCTGACTATGTGTTTAATTTTACCGGGTCAAGCCGCTATGAAATGATGGCAGAGTATTATCCTGATCAGTTTGAGAAGGTTAAGAAATTTATCGCCGAGGGACGCTGGTTCGTCAGCGGCTCATCAGTAGATGAGTGCGATGTGCTTATTCCTTCGCCTGAATCAGTATTGCGTCATATCCTTTATGGTAATCAGTATTTCCGTAATGAGTTCAATAAAGAGAGCGTTGATTTTATGCTCCCTGATTGTTTTGGCTTCCCGGCATATCTGCCTTCATTGTGGGCCCATTGCGGTATTAAAGGTTTTTCTACCCAGAAGCTGACCTGGGGTTCGGTAATGGGTATCCCATTTAATGTCGGTGTCTGGGAAGGCCCCGATGGTAATTCTGTTATCGGTGCTCTCAATGCGATGAACTATACTGGTTCTATGCCTGAAAGACAGGACATTGATAAGGACTGGGTCAGGAGAATGGAAAATAATGCCGATGGTACAGGTGTTTATGCCGATTATCGTTATTATGGTGTGGGTGATATGGGTGGCGGTCTGCGTGAATCTGATGTACAGAAAGCAGTTGCCAGTCTGAATAATGCAGATAGTCAGCTCAATGTAGTTCTTAGCTCAAGCGATCAGCTATACAAGGATATAACCCCCGAGCAGAAGGCCCGCCTGAGAAGATTTAACGGCGAGCTTATGCTTACTGAGCATTCTGCGGGCGTAGCTACCTCCAAGACCTTTATGAAGAGGCTCAATCGTAAAAATGAGTTGCTGGCTGATGCTGCCGAAAGAGCTGCTGTTATGTCTGAATGGATGGGAGCGACAGAATACCCGTTCCAGACATTACATGATTCCTGGAAGCGAGTGCTGGTAAGTCAGATGCACGATATCATTCCCGGTACTTCTTTGCAAAGGGCTTATGAATATTCCTGGAATGATGAACTTATTGCTGCCAATAGTTTTGCTTCTGTTGAGACTAATGCTATTGCAGGTGTTGCTCGTGCTCTTGATACCAGAGTTAAAGGCCAGGCGATAGTTCTCTATAATCCACTGGCATTTGCCCGTCAGGATGTAGTAACTGCAACTGTTAGTTTCTCGCAGGAAGCACCCCAAAATGTAAGAGTATATAATGAGCAGGGCAAAGAAGTGCCTTCGCAGTTGGTCAGCAGAGAAGAAAATAAGGTAACAGTACTTTTCCTGGCTGAGCTTGATTCAGTAGCTGCTGCTGTTTATGATGTCCGTCCTTCAGATAAACCATGTATGGCTAAGTCTGGCCTTAAAATCAATGGTAACACCCTGGAAAATAATTACTACAGAGTTGTGCTTACTGATGGTGGTGATATTGCCTCTGTCTTTGATAAGGCAGTCGGTCGTGAGCTGCTTAGCGAGCCGACCAGACTGGAATTCCACCGTAGTTATCCGGCGACATACCCGGCGTGGAATATGGACTGGAAAGATCGTTCTCTGCCGGCTTTAGATTATGTCGATACTCCTGCGGTGGTCAAGGTAGTAGAAAATGGTCCAGCCAGGATCGCTATCGAAATTACCCGTCAGGCCAGAAACAGTATTATTACTCAGAAAGTATGTCTGGCTGCCGGTGATGCCGGTCGCAGAGTTGAGATCCATAATGATATAGACTGGCAGTCGAAGGAAGTTATACTTAAAGCGGCATTCCCGCTTACTGTCAGCAATAGTTCAGCAACCTACACCCAGCAGTTTGGTACTGTAACCCGGGGTAATAATAACCCTAAGTTCTATGAGTATCTTTCTCACATGTGGTTTGATCTGACCGATACAACCGGTGATTATGGTGTGTCAGTTCTCGATGATTGCAAGTTTGGTTCAGATAAACCAACTGATAATATATTAAGATTAACCCTGCTCTATACCCCTGGTACTAAGCCTGACAATTTCCACGAGCAGAGTGCCCAGGATTGGGGTCGTAATGAGTTCGTTTATGCTCTCTATGGTCATGAAGGCACATGGGTTAAAGGTCTTACAGAGGCCCAGGCCAGAAGGCTCAATCAGCCGATAGCTGCCTTCCAGGCTCAGCAGCATAAGGGCAAATTAGGCAAGTCGTTCTCAATGCTTGAACTTAACACTCAGCAGGTCGATGTTCGTGCGATCAAAAAGTCTGAATGTGGTAAGTATGTTGTAGTTCGTCTTCAGGAGCTGTTCAATAATCCTGCATCAGATGTTATTGTCTCTATGGGCAATGGCATTGTGTCTGGGTTTGAAATTGATGGCCAGGAAAGAAAGATTGGTCCGGCAAAGGTCAAGAATGGTAAGCTGCATCTGGATATGAACAGAAATGCAATTCGTAGCTTTGCCCTCAAATTAGCAGATGCACCGGTTGCTCTGACCAGACCGTCTGTAAAGACTGTTGAATTGCCTTATGACACTACTGTCTTTACCGCAGATGGTCAGGCTGTAAGTGCCGGCTTTGGTTCGGAAAAGCTCTCTATGCCTCTGGAATTGATGCCAGAGACGATTGCTGTTGACAGCGTTAACTTTAAGATGGCAGATAAGTCTGCGGTTAATAATGCTGTGGTCTGTAAGGGCCAGACTATAAAGCTGCCTGCTGGTAATTTTAATCGTGTTTATCTGCTGGCATCAGCCGATGTTGACACTGGCTCAATTATAACAGTTGGCCAGGAACCTTTTGACTTCAGTGTACAGGCGTGGAATGGCTTTATTGGCCAGTGGGACAAGACCGTCTGGGATCGTCTGGAACGGGAAGTTGACTATGATTGTTCCGGCTGGGTTGTTGGTCTGGAATCAGGCTATATCAAACGCGACCGGCTGGCCTGGTTTGCCACTCACAGCCATAATGCTGATGGTTCTAACCGTCCTTATAAGTTTGGATATATATTCAAATATGGCTATGACCTCAATGGGGCAGACACTATAACCCTGCCTGATAATCCGGCGATCAAGGTATATGCAGTATCTGTGGCTAAAGACAGCAATTATGCAGTTCCGGCCTGTGATCTGTATGATAATTTTGATGATCGTGAGCCGGTTTCTCTCAGGATCAGAGAGGGTGCTTATGATCATGGCAGAACTCCTCTGGCTAAGGTTGAGACACAGAAAGCTGCCAGCTATGAAGAGCTGGACCTTGTCAAGCCTGCTAATGATGACTATGCCGATGTAAATAGTAATAATAACATTGAATTTATTTATGTTACTGGTAAATATGCAGTAAGCGATAAGCATGCTGTTGCAGGCAATAAGCTGGAAAAGGTAAATGATGGTCAGGTTCCCTCAGGTGAAGATGATCCATCAATGGCAAACTACTTTGATGGCGGTCTGGGTCAGTTTGTCGTTGATTTGAAAAAGCCTGTAGCGGTTGATAAGATCAATACTTTTTCAAGGCATACTAGAGAGCGTGTTGAGCAGAAGTTCAGTATATGGGCCTCTAAAGATAAGATTGCTCCTGATGCCGGTCTGGCTGCTGATGCCAACCCAGCCTGGACCTATATCGCAACTGTTGATACAACCTCGCTTGGTGAAGGTGGCGTACATGCCTCTACAGTTGAGTTACCTGCCGGTAGTGAATATCAGTATGTAATGTTCATTACTAATCGTGCTGGTTTTGGTACATTTTTCAATGAAATAGATATTATTACTGAATAAAAAGTATTTTAAGCCCTATAAAAAGCCTGGTATCTGTATGGTATCGGGCTTTTTTTTTGTACTGTTCGTTATTGATCTGATCCCTGAAAAAATCTTAATCCAGTCGTTTTTTTTGGTCGATATACTGGTTGCCGGCTTAATGGGAAGCTGGAAGTTTATAATTTGTGGGGGTATGGATAGTATGAGCATTGTACCATGGTCAAGTGTTATGTCAGTTGGCAATAAATTGATCGATTCGCAGCATAGATTTTTACTCGGTGTAATTAATGAGGTTTATGCCGGTGTTATTTTTGGTCGTTCGGTTGAGATATTTCGTAATGAATACCCTAAGCTCCTGGAGTATGCGCATGTACATTTTACGACCGAAGAGGCTTTTATGAAAGCAGCCGGTTATGATGGTTTGGCAGAGCACAGGCAAAAGCATGAAGACCTTAAAAGTAAACTTGAACAAATGGGTAATCGTCTGAGTGAGTTTGATGAAGAGCCTCAGGCATATTTGCAAATATGTACATTTTTAAATAACTGGCTGACAAATCATATGATGGCAGAAGATCAGGAATATGTTGAGTCGATAGCGATGCTTGGCAATGATACGGTAGATAGTCTGACAAGTAAGTATGACTTATTTCCCCAATCGGCTGATTTAACTACCTGAAATTTATGATAAAGACCTTATATTTTAACGGTATTGGTATAGCTTTTTGGGGTGTGCTATAGCGATACCGTTTTTTTGTCTTGATTTGTTATTATGCAAAACCCCCCGGCGTTTTTCCATATTACCTGGCAAGTCTGCCTCTGTGTTTAATGGCCTGAGCCTGTCACAATGGCAATAAGAGTATGAACATTAATCAGACTTTGGCAGTAAGGTAAGAGTTCCCGTTAGGGCGTCTGTCGTATCATCTTTAATGACAAGTGTTTAAGTATTTGATGTTTTCTTTGAGATTTGGCACGGCAATTGCATGTTACATTATTGGCTGTTTGTATAATCAACGGCGAAATCGTGTTTAAAAATGTAGTTAATACACAAAGTATAAGTTAATTTAGGAGATTTAAAACTATGGCATCAAAGGATTTGACTTTTGAAACTGATGCACGCAAGGCACTGCTAGAGGGCGTTACCAAGCTCGCAGCGGCAGTTAAGAGTACTCTGGGCCCTCGTGGTCGTACAGTTGTACTTGACAAAGGCTGGGGCGCCCCAACGGTAACTAAAGACGGCGTAAGTGTGGCAGAGGAGATCGAGCTCAGAGACAAGGTTGAAAATCTTGGCGCTAAGCTGGTAAAGCAGGCTGCCAGTAAGACCAGTGATCTGGCAGGTGATGGTACTACTACAGCTACGGTTCTGACTGAAGCTATTTTCAGGGAGGCACTAAAGAATATTACTGCCGGTGCTGATGCTATGAGTGTAAATCGCGGCATAAAGAAGGCTGTTGATGCTGTTTGTGCGGAACTGGCCAAAATAAGCCAGCCGGTAGATATTTCCAAAAGAGCAGATATAGTAAATGTTGCATCTGTAAGTGCTAACAATGATAAGACTATCGGCGAAACCATGGCCGATGCTTTTGAGAAGGTTGGCAAGGATGGCGTCATAACTGTGGAAGAGTCAAAGACTACCGATACTTATGTAGATATAGTAGAGGGCATGCAGTTTGACCGCGGTTATCTGTCTCCTAATTTCGCAACTGACATGGAAAAAATGATCTGTGAGATGTCCAGACCTCTCATTTTGATTTATGAAGAGAAAATATCAAATGCCCAGAAGCTGGTTCCTTTGCTGGAGGCAGTAGCCAAGAGTAAACGCCCGCTGTTGATCATAGCAGAGGATATTGATGGCGAGGCTCTGGCGACTTTGGTAGTAAATAAGCTTCGTGGTATTTTAAGTGTATGTGCTGTTAAGGCTCCTGGTTATGGCGATCGTCGCAAGGCAATGCTGGAAGATATAGCTATTCTGACAGGTGCTAAGCCGATATTTAAGGATCTTGGTCTTGACCTTGAGGGCGTGACTCTGGCTGATCTGGGAACTGCTACAAAGATCAGTATTGACAATAACAATACAACCATAGTTCAGGAAGATAACAGTACTGCCAAGGCAGTAAAAGGTCGTATTGAGCAGATCAGAGCTGAGATAGCCATTACAACCAGCGATTATGATCGCGAGAAGTTGCAGGAAAGACTTGCCAAGCTCAGCGGCGGAGTAGCCCAGATATGTGTTGGTGCTGCCAGTGAGATGGAAATGAAAGAGATTAAGGATCGTGTGGAAGATGCATTGCATGCAACCCGGGCAGCCATTGATGAAGGTATAGTACCTGGTGGTGGTGTGGCTCTGGTTCGTTCTCGCGAAGTAGTTCATACTATCAAACTCAGTGGTGATGAGAAGGTAGGTGCAGAGGTTGTATATAACGCTCTCAAGATGCCTATGTTCCAGATAGCTGTTAATGCCGGGGAAGAGGGTAATGTTGTTGTTAATCGCGTATTAAAAGGCAAGACTGCCGGGTATGGATTTAATGCTGCAACACTGGAATATGAAGATCTGTTCAAGGCTGGCGTTATTGATCCTACCAAAGTGGTACGCACTGCCCTTATAAATGCTGCCAGTGTAGCTGGTATGTTGCTTACTACCGATGCTGTAATTACCGATAAGCCTGAAAAGAAATCAGCTTCTATGCCTGGTATGGACGGCATGGATGGTATGGGTGGCATGGGCGGCATG
>JAFGDI010000211.1 GCA_016932145.1 Sedimentisphaerales bacterium | reverse complement strand
GGGTAAAAGCTCTCTGAGTTGTGCTTTTTTCCGGACCAGCTCCTGCTCATCAAGGGCAAACAAGGGCGATATCTCCAGCATGAGGTTCAGGCGGCCATTTGTCTTGCGTGGGGCAGCGAACCCGGCGGCGGCCATCCAGCGGGCGGCCTTTTCGCTCTGGAGTATCTGTGAGCTTTCCAAACTGTCAACGCCAGTAGCATTTTTGATCGGGGCGAATTCGTCTTCTCGAACTATCTCATATATTATTGAGGCATTAGCCATAGGTACAGCGTCGAAAACAAAGGTTTCCAGCTTTACACCATTGGTCTTGTCAGGGGTAATGGTATTGCCGTTTTGGTCAACATAGGCGATTTTTTTAATGGCTTTATGCCAGGGCATCGAAAAGCCCTTGCTGTTAATTCGCTCGACGAAAGCCCGGCTGATTATATGGATCGCGATAGAACCTTCCTGGAACACCAGCGAACCATCGGCATTAGTCTTGCGCGCCAGCTCTTCGGGCAGGTCTGAGTATTCAATTATAGTTACCTTGCCATCGGCCAGGGTGAAATTACCTACCTTTTCCAGCGGGTCGCATTTTTTGACCGACTTACTGGACATTTCCGCTGAATCCATTGCGTGCAGACCGATGAACATAGGGTCAACCAAAGCCACCAGTGGGTTATCAACCTGGAAATAGCTGATGAACTCTACTCCGCGATGTTTCATGTCTTCAATAGCACCGCTGACGAAAAGGGCACGCAGCGAACCGCCGTGTCCGTCCGGGCTGACTGCCAGTTGATCTTTGGCTGCCAGTAATATTTTGCCTTCAAAGTCAAAACAGGGCATAGTACCCTGAGGGAACATCATGACATTTTCTTTTTTCAGACCGAAATAGTTATTCTTTTCAAATGCGGCAACTGTGGCGGAGTGATTGATCGGACTGGTCATTATATACCAGGGAATAGTGCAGTTGTAGCGTCTTTCATTAGCCAGAATAGTTTCGGCGAACACCTGGAACAGTGTCTTGTTCTTTACTGGCGTAGCCGGCACATTGCCCTTGGGGCCATCGAAGTTCAGGCGAGTGCCCATACCGCCGGCGACTGTAAAGCAGGCAACTTTATTTTCAGCTATCGCCCGCTCGCCATAGACCAGTGCCTTCTGGTATCTTTCGGTCATATCAGCCGGGGCCTTACGCGGGTAAACAAAAGGGGGTAATATTTCGCTGGGCAGCTTTATCTGAGGCTCTTGCTTGACATAAGTATCGATAAGCTCTTGCAGCATATCAAAATCCAGTGCTTCTATCTGCTCGATCAGGCTTACCTTCTGCTCCTGGTCAAGTTCCTCAATAAACTGTAACAAATGCGATTGACCATACTTCTCCAGCGTCTTCTGCGCCGCACCTATACGCTGCTTTAATGTCTGAGCCATAAATATTCCTTCAGCTTTGCTCTAAGTACTATTTAATATATATGTTTATAATTCATTCGACACACACTACTATGGCATGTAGTAGTGTGTGGCATTTTCAGAACCCCATTATATAGCTCTCTCCGCGACAGGTAAAGGCTTTTTCCGCTATACAGCACAACATGCAAAACTAATATTGGAGTAATTGCTTGACTGGTATAAAGTGAGATGATAAAAGAAAAGCCGGGTTAATATACCGGCTTGCGAATGTTGTTTTAATTATGCCTGCGGCGTTTGTTTATCAGCACACCACCCAGACCAAGCAGAAGCATTGAAGCTGGTTCGGGTATAATTTTGATATTATCGAAAACAGGAGGGAAATCTGAATCGTTAATAAAGTTTATCGCAAATGCTTTACCATCATGCCATGTACCATATAATATTTTAGGAATATTATTTTGATAAGCTAAAGACCAGCCTTGCTGACAATCTATTACAATATGTGGGCCACCGGTAACAGTCTGAAGACTGCGAATGTTATTTATCTGACCACCAGTCAAAAGTGCAGTTGCGTTTCGACCAATGACAATTTCATTTGTTGCTCCACCTGAAAATGTTAGAGAACTATTATCTGACAAGTCAATCGACCAGACACCCTTGCTTGTGCTGTTTAAAGGTAATGAGGTAGATAATATTTCCAGATGACTAGAGTCTTTCATTGTAATGCTATCAGCCCCGCCGCCGTTAACAACCAGCTTTGAGCTACTATCTACTTCAACAGAAAAAGTATATTCCCAGCTTGAAATTAAACCATCGTTAGTATAACCGTAAATATCATAATAACCAGCAAAACATGGTATTGTAAAAAGCAGTATAACAACAATAAATTTACTCATCTTTCAATTCTCCTTATCAATGTATAACCTGCCATCATTTTATCAAATGACGGCAGGTTAGTTTAGTATAAAATATTATTTTCGCAGAGTTTCTTGCACATCGCTAAGAATTTCATCAAAGAACGCTATTATATCTGTCATATCTTCCGTATCTTCACAGCCTGAATCAATCTGACATTGAATAGTTGTCTTCAAATCCAGAATATCCCTGACAAATAACGCCAGCTCAGCATTTGACAACTCAGCATACATATTAACTTCTTCCTCAATAGCCGGTTCATCGACAGTCATTATTTTAGAAGTGGCTCTTGCCAATGTTGATATATCAGCTTTACCAGTGCTTACAGACGCTGAAGAATCTAAAGCGGTTATGCTTTCTGCCTCAGCTACAAACGATGTATTTTCAGACATTGCAGCAATAGCCATAGCTTCTACAGGCAAACCTAAAGCCGG
>JAFGDI010000210.1 GCA_016932145.1 Sedimentisphaerales bacterium | reverse complement strand
TCATTTATATCTCCTTAGTATGAACCCTAGTCTATAATCGCATAACAAGAAAACACCTTCATCTTATAGCATTCCAATAAATTATCAATCATAATCCTTTGATCTGAAATAATAACAATATTTCGCAGTAGAGGGGTAAATCCGCTTTTTTGGTACTGAAGAATCTATTGAGCTATCGACAATGTGGAGCGTCAGGCTGGGACAGTATAATCTGGCCCTTGGAAAGTTGCCAGCTCATAAATTCTTGTAAATTGACTACAAAATAGTCATTTTTACACTTTTTCTAAATAAAATCGAAAATAGCCATACAGATTAGTCATGGCGTAGTTAAATTGTATATGTATAAACAAAGAGCTATCAGCAATAGGGTAAAGCAACTCACGGGTTAGTTTCCGGATAATTGAAAACTGCGAGAGATGTGTTTTTACTGGAAAAAGAGCTGATTGTGAATATAATCGCATAATTAGCAGAAGTTTGCATTTGCCACTGTATCGGTGGTTATAAAGCACAACAGAGACCTTAGATAGCAACTGATGACAAAAGTCGTCAAGTTTTTGAAAGTAAAGCACTTATGAATTTTAAGATAAATGCGTTCAAAGCGGCAGTGGCAGATGGCAAATATCCGTTACTACCCTTGCTCGTTATGGTTATGTCGGCAATGAGCCCCGGTCAGGAAGCACCTGCCAGCGTCGCCGCTACCCCAACGGTTGATAACAGCCAGACGGCAGTGTCAACCGCCGGGGCAAGCCCCCTGCTGATATCCATGAATAAAGAGTTCAACTCGCGTAAATTACCTGATGGCAGTGATGCCTTTATCTGCACTGGTGGGTTCACCGCCAGCAGGCGGGCTATAAATGACATTCCGGGCATGGATTTCCAGGCCACCAATGCCGTAGTATTTTATTCCCAGCAAGGACTTATGCAATCAATAAGCGGCAATGAAACCCAGCTCGACTCACCTCTGGGCATATATCTGGAAGGTGATGTGCGCGTTGCCGTTGACCGGGTAATAACCCAAAAGAACAAACCACTACTCGATACGGTCTTTACCGCCGATAAAATATACTATGATTTCAGGACCGGCCAACTGTTCATACTTGATGGCGTGCTAAAATTCGACATGGGCAAAGAAGAATTGCCCATCTATATACGAGCCAAAGATATCCGTTATATGGACAAAGGCACAATACAGGCCCGCAATCTGAAACTCAGTAATGATTCGTTTTATCAGCCGCACTTGTGGCTGGGTGCCCAAAAGCTGGAAATTGAACAGGACACACCACCCAACGAATATGGACAGAAAATACCCAATATTACCATTGAAGACCTTACCCTTAATGCCAGCGGCATCGGGTCATTGTTCTGGCTGCCAAAAGTATCAGGCAGTCTGCAAAGCAGCCCTACACCACTCAAGCGATTAAGCTCTGGCCTGGACTCGGAGTTTGGCTTCTCCATTGAAAGCGAATGGGACCTGCCCTTTATTCTGGGCATTAAACAGCCAACCGGAACCCGCACCAGCCTCTTAATAGATGAATACACTAAACGCGGACCAGGAGCAGGCATAGAATCGGAGTACAAAAACGAAGATTCATTTGGCAACTTTACCGGCTATATGCTGCATGACGATGGCGAAGATCAACTCGGAAAACTGCCCTCACGCGACAATGTCCCGCCCGATGATGTGTTTCGCGGTCGAATCAAATGGCAGCACCGCCAATATCTGCCTTACAACTGGGAAGCAACCCTGCAATATAACTATATAAGTGACCAGAATTTTCTCGAAAGCTGGTATGAGCGGGAATTCGACCGGGAAAGCGACTCGGAAACCAGTATTTATCTCAAACAGCAAGACAAAAACCTGGCCTTCGACCTGCTCTATGGCTTTAATGTGAACGACTTTGAATATAATTACCTTAACGAACCTAAGGCTGGTCTTTATCTGGCCGGTCAGGACATTGGCGAGATACTTGTCTATCAGCATGATGGCTATATAGCCCGCTATCAGGAATATGCCGATAAGCGACTTTCGCCCGGATTTGGCCCTGCCGAAGAGCCAAGTAACTTTTACCAGATTATCAATCCCGACCGAACCAGCTTCGGCGTTAGTCGTCACGAACTGACTCTACCGCTCAATTTGGGAGCCTTCAACTTTGTACCCACTGTTATTGCTACAGGCGTATTGAGCGATTACGAAGGAACAAACGGCTTTGACTATAAATCGGGTGAAAAAGACAGTTTCGGCCAGATAGCTTATGGTTTCCGCAGCTCGCTCCAATTCTGGAAACTCGATCGGTCGGTGAAATCTGATGCCTTCAACCTCGATGGCCTGCGTCACATAGTGCGTCCGGAGCTGAGTATCTTCCAGACAGAGACAACCATGGATGATTTCCAGACTCAAGACATATATCACTTCAACCTCAACCAGAGATGGCAGACACATCGCGGCCCGGAAGGCAATAAACGCCAGGTAGATGTCTGGACCTTAAACACTGGCATAACTCATGTTACTAACGAAGTAGAGAACAGCGACCTGCCCGGCAGATACATATATTCGCGACCAGAATACCAATACAGCTTTGAGCCTTATGCGAATTATGACCTTTATAATCTGGGACTTACCAGCCGGCGACAACTGAATCAGAGTATGCACGATTTTATAAATGCTGATTGGAGCTGGAGCATATCAGATACCGTTGATTATGCTGGCGGTGTCAATCACAATCTGACTGACTCGGAATTGAGCAGTCTGGACAATTCACTATCGTTCGCCCACGAAAGTCTGGTACGCTATTACATAGGCCACCGCTATCTGGCTAACGGCGATCCACTTTACGACAAGGCCGCCCAATATGTCACCGCCGGGGCCAGCTATCAGCTTAATCCTAAATATACAGTTGCTATCTCAACCCAATACGACCTGGAAAATAATGCCAATGCCTATAGCCAGTTCGTCATTTTAAGACGACTGCCAGGCTGGACCACCGCTTTTAGCTGCGGTTGGGACGCTACCCGCGACTCTGCCTCTTTCCAGATAAGCGTCTGGCCAGATAATTATGAAAAAGCCGCTATCGGTAATCGTAGATTTACCAGAATGGCTCCATAAGCCATAAGTCTCTACTATAAAAGAACATATACGAAAAACTGCCACGATACCAAGAGCGATCTGGCAGTTTTTTTTATAAAAAATCACTTCTGGTTATGGACATATGTTCATAATGGTGCTATAATTCCTGTGTGCCAAGACCACATAAAAACCGAAGAATATCATGTCCACCCGGAGCTGTATATTACAAACCGGCCGGTGTGCCCATAAACCAACTGCAAAGCGTGACTCTTACTCTGGACGAGTATGAGGCCATGAACTTATTGGACTATCAGGGCTTAGGACAAGAAGAAGCTGCGGTATTAATGGAAATATCTCGCCCGACAGTAACGCGTATTTATGCCGGGGCAAGAAAGAAAATAGCCCAGGCATTAACCGAGGGACTCGCCATACAGATAGAGGGCGGACCGGTTAACGAAAACCCCTGTTGCTACTTCACTCAGGAAGGCAACATATCTGGCATGCCAAACCAGGAACTATGCCGACGACGCGGCGGCATAGGCAGATGCCACAGACTCGGCGAGCTTAACAACAAAAAGCAGCCCTAACCGTAAATTTACGCACAATAAACATAAACAGATTTGGAGATAAAAATGAAAATAGCCATATGTACAACTTTAAAGAACCCAGGAGCTCCGGTATCAAATCGGTTTGGTCGGGCAGATTTTTTTGCAATTTACGATGACCGCGATAATAGCTGGCAATATATAGACAATAGCCAGGACCTGCAGGCTGCCCAGGGTGCTGGAATACAATCAGCTCAGTACATTATTGACAGTGGCGCTGAGGCCCTTCTGGCTCTGAATGTCGGGCCAAAAGCTATGAGAGCATTACAGGCCAGCAAGATAAAAGTTTACAATGCTGTCGCCGGGCTTAGTTGTATAGAAGTAATAAAAATGTTTCAGGAAGGTCGTCTGCAAGAGATAATTGAAGCCAATGTAGAAGGACACTGGTAATAGCTTAAAACTGAGCAACCTATGAATTGCTATAGTAATATTCTCCAGATGATTTGAACATAAAAGGAAAGACGCAGGCCATGGATATTTTCCATGACATTATATACTATGAAAACATATATTGAATGCTTACCGTGCTTTATACGGCAGATGGTAGAAGCAGCTAAAAGAACTACCAGCGATACAACCATACAAAAAGAAATTATGCAGCAGGTATTACTGCGTTGCAGCGAACTTAATTACGACGCTACTCCGCCCCAGATAGCATCATGGCTTTACGAAGTCATATTCCGCTACACCGGCGATAAAGACATATACAAACAGACCAAAGAATGGTCTAATAAAAAAGCTCTGGAGCTGCTCGATAAGATGCATAGCGAAATAAGCAAATCACAATGCAAATTTGAAACTGCTGTCAGACTGGCTATCGCAGGTAACATAATTGACTTCGGAGCCAAGAGCCATGTATCTGATGATATGATAGAGGAAGTGGTTAGTGCCTCACTTACCATGCCTATGGATACCGATAATATAAAAATACTCCAGAGTCAGGTCAGCAAGGCTGAATCGATCTTATATCTGCTGGACAATGCCGGCGAGATCGTATTTGATCGCCTGCTCTTAGAACAACTGCCTCAGGGGAAAGTTATCGCGGTAGTTCGTGGCCGTCCGATCATCAACGATGTAACCATGGCTGATGCCCAGACAGCCGGTCTCACCGAGATAGTCAGAGTTATAAACAATGGATCAGGTGCCCCAGGTACTATTATTGAAGATTGCAGCGAAGAATTCCAAAAAGAATTTGAAAAAGCAGATCTGATCATTGCTAAGGGGCAAGGAAATTTTGAAACATTAAATACGGTTAAGAAGAACATATTCTTCTTATTAAAGGTTAAGTGCCCGGTAGTTGCCGAAAACATCGGACAACCTATCGGCAGTATGGTAATACAGAAATTAAACTGACAGGAGAATTAATCATGCCTAATCTCAATGGAACAGGGCCGCAAGGTAAGGGCCCTAAAACAGGTCGTGGAATGGGATGTTGTAATTCCGATCCAGAACAGGTCCAGCCAGAAGCAAATTCCACAGATCCATCTGGTCAGCCTGAACCTCAGACTGAGTCAAATATCAACCAGACAGCCCCGAACGGCATTTGTGATGGCAGTCGCAAACGCGGCAAGGGCCTGTCAAGTCTTATTAACAACAACAGCCAGTTCAACACCGGCTTTGGCAACAAAGGTGGCTCAGCCGGCGGCTTTGGTAATGGCTTTGGCGGCGGCAAGGGCAAAGGCAAAGGTTTCGGCCAGGCTCATGGCAAAGGCCCAGGCCGCAGACAAGGAAACAGATAAGTGAAAATTGCAGTAACCAGCGGCAAAGGTGGTAGCGGTAAGACTTTTATCGCTACCCATCTCGCCAGAGAGTTTGCCCAACTCAAGCCAACTGAATATATCGACTGCGATGTTGAAGCACCAAACGGTTATCTTTTTCTCAAACCCGATAATACACAGGAAACATCAGAGTCTTGTACTTGCATCGAGTCTGTCGATATGGAAAAGTGCATACTCTGCGGAAAATGTGCGCGGACATGTTATAGCAAGGCCATATTAGCCGGCCGGGAAAGTATAATGGTCTTTCCTGAGTTGTGCCGATATTGCGCCGCCTGCGAAGTGGTTTGCCCGCAAAATGCTATGGTAAAAGGTAAGAGACCTATGGGCAGCAGCTTTTCCGGCACAGCAGGAAACATAAAATTAAACTGGGCCAAACTGGCAACCGGTGCTGGCGGACTCACCGTTAAACTCATTGACGGCCTGACCAGCAAAGCCACAAGCGAGATCGTCATACTCGACTCACCCCCTGGCACCAGTTGCCCGGTTGTGCATACTGTACAAGATGCTGATATTGTAATCCTCGCTGCCGATGCCACAGAATTTGGCCAGCATGACCTGAAGCTCTCTGTAGCTATGTGCCGCGAAATGAATATTGAGCCTTTACTCATTATTAACCGCATTGGCATTGGCGATATAGATAAACTGCGGAAATACTGCCAGCAGGAAAATCTTACCGTTCTGGGCGAAGTCAATGACAGTCGAGAGATAGCCAGTTACTATTCTAAAGGGCAACTCGCAGGCGATTTCATTCCTGAACTGAAACAGACATTCAAGGAAATGACACAAAAGCTCATAAAATACAATCTCGCTCCAAGCCAGACTAAAGGACAAGGCGACCAGAGGTCCGGCATATACCTGGCTGAACCAAACCAGCGTAAAGATGCTGATGCCAGAGCAGAGAACAATTCTAATGCCCGCGAAATAGCAGTACTGAGCGGTAAAGGCGGTACTGGTAAGACCTCGCTGGCCGCCTGCCTGGCACAGCTCTCTGGCATAATGTCAGCAGATTGTGATGTTGACGCAGCAGACTTGCATCTCCTGCTTAAACCCGAGATCAAAACCTGTAGCGAATTCATCGGCGGTAAGGCCATGAAGATCGACCAGACTAAATGCCGACCATGCGGTCAATGCAAGTACATCTGCCAGTTTAATGCCGTAGAAAAAACCCCTGACCATCGTTATCACATTGATCAGGATAAGTGCGAAGGCTGTGGGGCCTGTCTGGAACTCTGCCCGCAAAAGGCAATAACAGCCAGTCCCTCTATTGACGGCAGACTTTATATGTCTGATACCAGATTTGGTAAAATGAGCCATGCAACTCTGGCACCCAGCCGGGAAAATAGCGGCAAACTGGTAACAACAGTCCGTAATCAGGCTCTGGCTGCTGTAAAAGGCAGTGCCATAATCATTGACGGCTCGCCTGGCACTGGCTGCCCGGTAATCGCATCTATCGGCGGTGTAAGCTTTGTCGTTCTGGTAACTGAGCCAACCGTATCAGGACTGCATGACCTGGACAGAATTGGCGACCTGTGTCGTCATTTCAAGGTTAAAGCCGGTGTAGTAGTTAACAAAGCCGACCTCAATAGCGAAATGGCCGGCTCAATTGAAGATTATGCCAGAAAAAATAATATGGCAATACTGGGTAATTTGAATTACTCTAATGACTTCAATGCCGCCCAACAGGCCGGTAAAACAATATTAGAATATGCTTCGACAAGCGAGATTGCCGGGCAAATAAAAGATATCTGGAATAAAATAGATAAGGAAATTAATCAAGCATGAGTCAACAGGGACATCCGCAAGCAGACACAGAAAAATTAAATGCTACCATGTCGGCTATCGGCAAAAAGATATTAGTATTATCAGGTAAAGGCGGCGTAGGTAAAAGCACTGTCGCTGTTAATCTGGCAACAGAACTCAGTAAACGAGGTCATAAGGTCGGACTGCTCGATGTTGACCTGCACGGCCCCAGCGTACCACGCATGACCGGTCTGGAAGGTCAGCGCATCGGCGGCGATGGCGACAATTTCTACCCGCTGGAAGTCAGTGCCAATCTTAAGGTAATGAGCATTGCCTTCATGCTGGAAAATACCAGTCAGGCCGTAATCTGGCGCGGACCCATGAAATACTCTGTTATCCAGCAGCTGCTGGCCAATACCGTCTGGGGCGAACTTGACTATCTCGTAATCGATGCCCCTCCAGGCACTGGCGATGAACCGCTGGGCACAGCTCAGCTGGTCGGCGTTAATGCCGGAGCTGTTATCGTAACAACCCCACAGCAGGTATCGATCGGCGATGTTCGCCGGTGTATCACCTTCTGCAATCAGGTAATGCTGCCAATCTGGGGCGTTATCGAGAATATGTCCTCTGTTATCTGCCCACATTGCGGCCAGAGCTTTGATATATTCAAATCTGATGGCGGGAAAAAACTGGCCGATGAGTTGAACCTGCCTTTATTGGGCAGCCTGCCAATAGACCCGGGTATTGTCATCGGTGCTGATGCCGGGCTGAGCATATGCGAAAGCCAGGCCTGCCCACCTGTTAAACAGGAAATGGAAAAGATCGTAGATAACCTCATGGCAAAAATCCACAAAAAGTGAGTATTTATTTCAAAAGAGTTCAGCATGACAGATAAACACGAACATAGCGGCAGATCGTCAGAACATCTTCTCGACAAGGAGATCATACTGAAGGGCTTAAACCTCACGGTTGGCCAGACAGTAGTTGACGCCGGCTGCGGCAATGGCTATATGGCCCGAGAGTTCTCGAAAAAAGTAGGTAGCACCGGACAAGTTTATGCCTTAGATGTGCATCAGCCTTCTATTGACCAGCTTAGCAGAGATTTAACCGCATCAAACATTATTGCCAGATGTGCTGATATGTCGCAAAAAACTGAAATCGAAGATAATTCAGTTGATGTCATATATCTTTCCATGGTCTTTCATGGGTTCTCGCCAGAACAGCAAAAAGGCTTTCTCGCTGAAGCCCGGCGAATACTGAAACCTGATGGCATTATGGCTATTGTCGAAATAGACAAAAAACCTGCACCTTTTGGACCGCATGCTGATATAAAATTTTCGCCCGAAGAACTTTGCCAGGCTGTTAATATGAACAGCCATAAATGTACTATTATAAACCAGTACATCTACATGCAGACTTTTATCAATAATAAATCAACAATCTGAAAAATTAACATTTAACAAGTAAAGGATAACTTAAATGAAAATAGCAGTACCAACCATTGACGGTAACTTATGTATGCACTTTGGCCATTGCCAGACTTTCGTAATTTTCACTATAGCAGATAATAAAATTGCAGGACGCGAAGAGCTTACCCCCCCGCCCCATGAGCCTGGCGTATTACCGGCATGGCTCAGCGAAATTGGCGCCAATGTCATTTTAGCCGGTGGCATGGGCCAGAGAGCACAGAGCCTCTTTACTCAGAATAATATCAAAGTGGTTACTGGTGCCCCGGCGATGGATGCCGCTGCCGCCGTTGAAGCATACCTTAACAATACCTTAGTCACCGGCGACAATGCTTGTGACCACTAATACTTTAACCGTAACTGGTCTTGCTCGCAAAACGCTGACTGTTACTTATTATCTCAAACTTAGCTATTAATAAGTCTGAGATAATAGCAAATGATCTTTAATTATGACTGAACTGTATAAAAAACTTCATAATAATTGCTTCGCTTGCGGAGCCGATAATCCTGATGGACTCAAACTTAAATTCACTGCTGACCAGAATGGCAAGGTCAGCAGTGATTTTATAATTCCCGAACAGTACCAGGGATACAAAAAAATCGTTCATGGAGGCATTATTGCAACTATTCTCGATTGCGCTATGGTACACTGCCTCTTCGCCCGTAGCATCTGTGCTGTCACTATTGAAATGAATGTTCGCTATCGACACCCATTCATAACCAATCAGCCTGCACAGGCAACCGCAGAGCTTATCAGTCAATCACATGGCATATTCTGCCTGACTGCCAGCATAATACAGGACAATAAAGTAAGAGCTACAGCTCAAGCACGCTTTTACCGTTCAGATGATCTCGCCCAATAAGCACTCCCTCCCTGCCCTGAAACTCGGAAAAAATAAAATTCTGCTAAAACCAATTTGCGTTTAATAAAAATAGCAAAAAAAATATTAACCATTTCCCGACAATACCCACATGACTACAAGTGCTTCATTAACATGCACTTACACTAATACAACTCAGACCCGCCTCCACATTCCGCCACCATGACTACAATCAAAATAACCAGAAATGCATTTTCTGTCCTATAACTTGCACAATTATCCTATTCCATTTTTTCGCGCAATTGTTACAATTAAATCTATCAAATAGATTTGTGTTTTTCAGGCATTTCATGTGCCGATTTTATAATAGGTTATTTTTTAGGAAATTTAGTGTTATCGCATTAAGGCTATTCGGCCTTTTGGTTTTGGAAAAGTAATTTTAAAAGCAAAGCCGTCAGATCTTTTTTGCTGCGGTATATCTTGTTGGTATTGTCTGCAATACCAATATATATCAGCGCAAATACAAACGAATTGTGTTGCGATCTGCGGGAGGACTCAAGAGGATATCAATTCATGCCTTCAGGGAGAGTCCGCGCTTATTTTTTGGATATGTCAACAAGTGTTGGTCTTAAGATAGGTTTCTTAAGTCATACTTGTATATTTCAATTTTTTGGAATAGGAGATCGGAATGAAGAAATCACTGTTACTACTCATGGCTCTGGCTGGTTTGGGAACAATGGCAAATGCTGACCTGATACATCGCTATCAGTTTAATGGCAATGCTAACGACAGTATCGGCACTGCTCATGGCACACTGGGAACCGGAACTATTGCTGATGGCAAACTGACGACAGATGGTTCTACCACAGGTGTTAATCTGCCTGTTGCTGCCATAAATGAAATCACAACCGCTTTCACCATTGAAACCTGGGTTAGTGGTGCTACCAGCGGAGACTGGCAAACATTGTTCGCCTTTGATGATGGCACTACCAGCAACTTTATCATCTGCGTCAGTGATCGTGGCGATGGGCCAATCCCTGACAACTGCGGCGCACACATACTCAACCCCTCTGTTAATGCCGACAACAGAATTTACGGACTGCCTATAGCTGGTCTGCCTGGTGAAAGTCAGGTAACCTTAACTTATGATGGCACAACCTTTAAAATGTTCACTAATGGCCAACTGGTCACAACCCTGACTAAGCCCGGCGTAGTAATGAGCTCTTTTGTTACTTCTATCGACATTAACAGCAGCTCACCCTGGCCTGACCCCTCATTCAGAGGTTCTACTCATGACTTCCGCATTTACAATAATGCTCTCTCTGAAGCTGAAGTAACCAGAAACTATGATCTGGGCGCCGATGCAGCAAGTGCAGCTCTCTACACAGCTTATAACCCTTCACCTGCTGATAACGCTATAATGGTAGGCACTCTTTCTGGTTCTTCTGTTAATGTTGACCTGAGCTGGAACACATCTAAAGACCCGGCTAATACCTCAAGCTATAACCAGGCAGTTAAAACTCATTATCTCTATATGAGCTCTAACGACGACGCAAATCTTGCCTTCGTCGAAGCTATACCGGCTTCTGGCGCTACCGCCTCTAAGGCCGTTACCGGCCTGGATCTCGACAAGCAGTTCAAATGGCGCGTTGATGAAGGTATATTGCTGCCAAATGGCACTACCTCTGCTGTTGATGACCCCAATACTATATCTGGTCTGGTATGGACCTTTGATACACTGGCTTCTGTACCGGTTATTACCGATGGACCAGACGGTGGTATGGCAAAAATCAACAGCAATTTCACTTTCACTGTTGATGTTGAAAGCATGACACCTGTAACCTACACATGGAAAAAATCTGCTGATAACATTATATCCGTTGATGATACTGTCGTTGGCGGAAATAGCAATGAACTGGCAATTACCGGCGTTACTACCGCTGACAGAGCGTACTACTATTGCATAGTGGTCAACAGTAGCAATACTGAAGTAACTTCAGCTCTGGCCTATCTTGATGTTGAAAGCATGATCGCTCACTATGCCTTTGAAGACAGTGCCGCTGACACCGATGTTATCAATTCTCTCGGCGATATTTACAAGGGTGAATCATATAATGAAGCCGGCGTGCTCACTCCGGTATCCTATGGCCCTGGAAAAGTTGGCAATGCACTTATCCTTAACTCTTCTGAACAGAAATCTGTTCGCATTCCGGTTATGGTTCGTGAAAGCTACACTATCGAAATGTGGCTCAAGACCACTCAGACACAGGGCTCTGGCGGCTGGTGGAATGGTGCTGGTCTGGTTGACGGCGAAATGCCGGGCGGCGTAGCTGACTTTGGCGTTGCTCTGGTTGGTAATAAATTCGCTAACGGTTCCGGCCCCAGCGGTAACACTCTTAACTCTACTACCGCTATTAACACTGGCGAGTGGATTCATTGCGTTGCCTCGCGTGATATGGCTACCGGTACTTGCAAAGTATATATCAATGGTCATCTCGAAAACACTTCGACTGCTGATGTCGGTGTGTACAAGAATGTTCCTGACTACCTGACTATTGGTAAGATCAGAGCTAACAGCAACTACTTCAATGGCGCTCTTGACGAGATCAAGATATATAACTATGCCATGAGCGACCTGGAAGTTGCCTCTCAATATGTTGGCTATGTACCAGAAGCTGGCAGTACCATCTGCATTGAGTCTGACAGACCTGCTTACGACATAGATGGAAACTGCAAAGTTGACATTGCTGACTTTGCTCTCATAGCCTCTCAATGGCTGGATTCTGCTATTTACAACGATATGGACTAATCCTTATTGCTCTGTAAATTGTCTTTTTAGTTAATAAGGTGGCAGACTCATATGGGCCTGCCACCTTGCTTTTTTTGTATCCGTTCACACCTCTGGGAACGCCAAGCCCCAGCTCGGCAAACGAAACGCACCAGAAGCAATAAAAGAGGCTTGAATTCAAAATCGTAAAAAATAAACATTATCTCTGACCAAACAACTCGAAATTTGTTTGTTTTGCCAGTTCATGGCCGAGTCCCGAATTGTCGGGATTTTGGGCTTTGCCCTCAACTGTCGGCGTTCCCAAAGAAGAAAAACAGTGTGAACGCTTATAAAATATAGGGCAAATCCGATTCGGAAAGGAAAAAAATCTACAAAATCAAGCCCGCATACTCAAACTACCGCAAATCCAGGCTGTATTAAGCCGGTTATCCTGTCTTAATATTTTTATACGCTAGCACCGACTAATACCCAAAACCTGAAATAAGATCAAAACCCCAATAATACACTCACGCTTTTGCAGTACCCGGCAAATCAGATTTAATACTCAGGTTCAAATTCAAAACTGTCTCTGGCGGCATCATACTCTTCTGAATCAGCATCATATTCCTGATCGTATTGCTCTTCGCCTTCCAGATAATCATAATCTGTAAACTCAGTAGTAGCACCAGTATTATCTTCAGGATCATCCTCTGGTCGATATTCCTCCTGCGGATCTTCATTATACTGCTGCTCAGATTCGATATGAGTATCGCCCCAACTACCAAGTACAGGCACAACAGGAATATCATCTGTCGCCTCTTCATCAAACTGAGTTACCGCGCCATGTGTAGGATCAATAGCAGTGCCAGACTCGACCGGACCAGCTTCTGACCCTTCCTGCTCGCTATCTCTCGCCTGATATTCAACATCTATCAGAGGCTTTATCTCAAGATTAAGTTCTTTTATACGCCTGAGCAGTATTTCCGGACTATGGATCTCGCTATTAAGCTCTACCTGCTGTTGGGCGATCTCCTTAGCTAGCTCTTGTTCCTCTGCCTGCATACTTATCATGCGATTGACCGACTGTATATGGATAGTCTCAAGATGGACAACAAGAAGACCGGTAGCCATAGCCAGTAAAATGAGATATGTGATCTTGCGACTGTCCATTATAGTATCTCGCGGGAACAATGATGACTAAACCAGCTCCTACATGCAACTGGCCCAACTTTATTATGCCACCTGAACCTCTGATACAAATACTAAGTCAAGTGTATTTGTCGCCATATCAGGACATTACATAATTCGGGTAGCTTTTACTTCGCCGGCAAAACCAGCTTCATACCCAGTTTAAGATTATCAGAATCTTCCAGATACTTTGCATTGAGCTTGATTATTTCTGTATATCGGCTGCCACTACCTAGCTCACGCTGGGCTATTTTCCACAGTGAATCATTTTCCTTAACAGTATATAACCGGCTCGCTCCTGCTGACTGTACTTCTGGTTTAACCTCAGTTTTATTCACCGGCTTGATCGCCATAGTTACCTGACCTGCTCTTAACTGGCCTGATTCCATACCCTCGATCCGGGGTATAGTCAATCGCTGGCCAACCTTAACAGCATTGATCGAACTGAGTATGTCACGATTAGCATTATATATCTTTTCAATATTTACCAGGCGATTTCCTTCTTTTTTACCATAGTATTTCATTGCCACAGAAGTAAGACTCTCACCTTTAACCACCACATGCACAACAGCATCTTGCGTCTGAGATGCACTGCCGTTATCTGCAACAACCGGGTTCTGACTCTTTTCCAGCATATCCCTTATCTGCTGATACTTGTCCAGATCAGGCTTATTCCTCTGAGCAGGATCCTGAATATTATTCCTCAGCTCATTTAGCGCTTTTTCAACTTCGCCGGCAGAAAGCGGCGCCGGGTTACTCTCAGGAATACTGCCACCAGGCAATGCCATTACATAACGAGACTCACCTGGCAGTGTACTACTCGGTGTAACTGCCGGACTTTCAATTGCTTTTACTGACTGATTCTCGGCTGACACCCGATTTACCGGACGAAGATGAGCATCTAATACCTGGGGCCTGCTGCTCTTAACTGCTTCAGTATAAGATTGGTCCGCAAAATTACTTTTGCCCGGCACGCCATTTGCTTCTGACTGATGACGAGCATGAGATGGCTGAGTCAGTGCCCTGACTGTAGAAGAAAGGTCATTATTAGACGGACTCTGACTGCTAACATTCATTATGTTCTTTTTATTGTAGGCATCCATTGTGCCTTCATGCACATTACGCAAAATAACCGCAATGGCTACAATAAATACCAGACTGAAAAGCAATCCTATTTTAGCTTCCTTGCTCATCATGGCATGCTCCCTGCTGAATTCAGCATACTTTCTCATTCTGTTCGTAATTCATGTCGCAACGCCTTTTGCAACATTTTATCTTCTGTTACTTTACCTGTTTTATTCTGCTAACCGTCGTGCTACTCGCAGTTTGGCACTGCGACTTCGAGGGTTTGAGGCCATCTCTGCCTCGTCTGCTATTATCGGCTTTTTAGTCATTATTTCATAAATATTTAGCTGCTTTTTCTCGCGAAAATCATTCTTCACTATCCGGTCTTCCAGACTGTGGAACGATATTATCGCTATCTTGCCGCCAGGTGCAAGCATTTCCGGCGCCGCTTTTAATAATCTTTCTAACTGGCCCAGTTCATCGTTCACCGCTATTCGCAATGCCTGAAATGTCCGTGTCGCAGGATGGATCGGCTTTCGCTTGCGATACTTATCTCGCGGACCAAAACCCACTACCTTTGCCACCAGCTCTGCCAGCTCCCCCGTTCGCTCAAACCGTTTTACTCGCCGACGCTCAACTATTGCAGAAGCTATCTGCCGGCTCTTCCTCTCTTCGCCATATTGAAATATAATATCTGCAAGCTCTTTCTCACCCAGCCGGTTAACCAGATCAGCCGCCGTATTTAAATGACCACCATTACCTGGCTGTTCCGCACCACTAAGCCTCATATCCAGCGGGCCATCGTGCAAAAAACTCATCCCTCTGGACGGATCCTGGATCTGAGCTGAACTAAAACCCAGGTCAGCCAGAATTATATCCACTAATCCTATATTATTTTCACTTACTAACTGGGAAATACGACCAAAATTAGAATGCAGTAATTTCCAACTGCAACTGACACCACTAAGGTTCTCATTAGCTCTGGCAAGTGAATTAGTATCAACATCAATGCCATACAAATGACCAGCAGGAGATAAACGCTCTGCTAATGCCCGACTATGACCTGCCTGACCCACTGTACAATCTATTATAGTAGCATTATCTGGACAGTCCAAAAACTCCAGTATTGGATTGAGCAAAACCGGAATGTGCATAACCTTTTCTGTGCCCGAATCTTCATCGGACCAGTCGTTTTCACTCTCTTCAAATTGATCGTGCGGCTTTGCCAATTCCTGCCCGCTGCCTGCTCTCTATTACTGTTTCTGTCTGCTCCAACTCCCGGCTCTGTACCTCTTTTATGTACGGAGACAGATCGATCTGACTATAGCTGCCGCCCAGCGACCTCACCTTGGCGAGTTTTTCCTGTAAACGACTTATATAGTCCTTTAACTCTCTGCTTAATATATTATCGCCTTCAATTGCTTC
>JAFGDI010000209.1 GCA_016932145.1 Sedimentisphaerales bacterium | reverse complement strand
GGCATAAATCGTGCAAATGCACTGGAAGATCTGCCTGCCGGTGATTATTCCGCCTTTACCTTTAATAGTGAGCTTAATGACAGTGAGCCGATCCTTATCAGAAGGGCAACTGGCTCTGTCGCTGGCGATGATATTCGTATTCGGGTTGGTGAAAGCAACTGGAATACCAGTCATGTTCTGGGTGGTGCCAATAATACTACTATTGATGGTGTTACTGTTTCCAGTGCCAATGGCATAGATCTGGCCCATGGCTATTATAAACTAGATTTGACCTACACTAGAGGAGATGGTCTCAAGACCATTGAGATCGATGACATAGACTGGTCAGAGTTTGGCGGTATTGATTCTGTCGTTGTTACTGATCAGGGCAATGTTACCATACTTGACTATGATGATAACAGCATATCGTTGCTTATTGATACCGATAATGGTATTGGCTCTGCTGCGGTATTCTTTGGTACTACCGTTGATGTGCTGCGTCCTGGTCTGGGTTATACTTCGGCCACGCCGGTGTTTAAGTCTTCTTCTATGTTGACTGGTACTGCCGGGCTTTATGGCCTGATCAGAGAAGATGGTGATTATGTACTCAGGGTAGGTATGGACTTTACTTCCAGCCTGTATAGCTATCGTGAGTCAAGTCAGGGCGGAATTTACAATTATACCGGTTATTATGGTGTCATTCCGACCACTCCGCTGGAATATGATCTTACTGTATGTGCCTTTAACGATGGTGACAGCGATTTTGGTCAGGTAGAGATATCTGATGACTCGTTTATCTATTATGGCGGTATGCCGGATGATGCCGCTGTTGATCTTTCTGCCTCTACAACCCACTGGACTGCTGACGAACGGCTGGAAGATGTATATCGATTTACCCGGGGTACAAATCCTTACGGTATGATAGCTAAGGGTGAGTTTATTACCCCTGGTCAGGCCGGTTCTATAACCGTTAACTCTGATCTGGCAGTAATTACCGATGTTGATGTGTATTCGGTTCAACTTACTGAAGGCCAGAAACTCTCAGTTGACCTCAGGTCGCTATATAATAGTGCTGTTGAAGGCGTGGAATTTGCTATCGGTGTATATAACTCTGACCTGGAGTCAGTTGCTACGATTCTTGCCGGTGGTGATGATATCGCCCTGATTAATGGTGAAGCTGACAGGCATTATACCGTTCAGGCGGTTAATGAGATCAATGGCGTGACAATTGACCCGATGGAATCTGTTAACGGTACGCTTACTGGTACATACTATGTAGTTGTCTCTCTTATGGATTATTATGCCGGTGAGATAGCGTTTGATGACAGTACTTACTATTCACTTACTCTTACTACCAGTGAAGGTGGTGCTGATAAGATCAAGACTGTCGCTTCTCCACAGCTTGTATATCTGTCGTTTGGTGATAAAAATACAGGGGAAAATCTTACGGCTGAATATCTGGAAGAGAGTCTTGCTGGTATCAGTTACGGAGATATCTCTGACCGCCCGGCGTTCAGCCTCTCTGATTTCCCATATCTGCCTGCCAGCTTCAATTATGATGCTAATGGCGATGGTGTGGAAAATGAGGTACAGGATGTTACCTGGGATTATATGGTCGAGCGGATAACCGAGCAGGTTTGTGCCGTCTATCAGGAAGCCCTGGATGACCCGACAACACCTGAACGAGAAGATCAGGAACTTATCTACATTACTAATGACTATTCTGAGGTTGATCGTATAGAGCATTCAACGGTAGTTATTGGCGGTGATTTCTCTATGCCGGGCCTGATGGGTATTGCCCAGACTGTTGACCGTCATAATACTGACCGTTCTGATATGGCTTGTGTTGGTTCTACGGCTATAGGTGAATATACTGCTACTTATATGAACAGCAGTTCACCTGAGGAAAATGTAGATCGTGCGGTTAATGCTATTGCTTCCACGACTATACACGAACTGGCTCATATTCTGGGTCTGGAGCATTCAACTGAGGTTAATCCAGACCTGACGACCCCGATCGATTCGGCTGCCCTTTATCTGGCGGATAATGTCATGAATTATAACTCTTCGGCGGTTGATATGTCTGCCATTCGCTTCGAGACACGCAATTCGATGGCATCAGCGGCTCGTGGTATCTTCTCATATACCGTTAACCAACCTGGTTTCCAGAATGAGATCGATGCCTTGCTGAGAAATCTGGGTACAGTCCCACCAGTTATGTAAGATAACTGAGCTTTAAGAATTATAAAAACCGGGCAAATGAAATATTTTTGTCCGGTTTTTTAATTTTAAATCCACTTTTTCTCATTTATCTGAAATCTTTCTGTGTTTTTACCTGTTAATCGCCAGTTTTATTGAAGGATTAAGCTAAAAAACGACAGGAAAATGATTGTTTTTAGTCATGTGGCGGTAATTAGAACCGTAGTTCTGTTATTGAAGTGTAATTATGGTGTATGACTCTGTATTTAATGGGTTATTTTTTTAAAAAAATGGTTGTCAAAATTGGTTGTTATCAGATTATATAGTAGGGTCAGTACTTCATATTGGCTCTTGAAGGTTATTTGTTCAAAAAAAGGTATGTTAGAATTTTATGATTGTCTGGGCTGAGATGTTTTGTCAGGCTGCTGCTATTAGTGTGCCGGGGTAATATAGTATCAAGCTCATTTGTCCGATTTTTGACACAGAAACCATCAAATACAGGTTATAAGCAGAGAAGGCAAAGGAAATGTCAGTAGAGAACTCTAAACAATTTATGGGGCTGTTGTTACGCTATCAGACCCGTATCCATACTTATATTCTTTATCAGATACCCAATCGTAATGATGCTGAAGATATCCTTCAAGATACGATAGTAACTATGTTGGATAAGTTCTCTGATTTTCAGGAAGGGACGAATTTTCTGGCCTGGGGTATTACTATAGCTCGCTACAAGATACTTAACTTTAAGCAGAGCAAAAAAAGCTCTCGTTTACTCTTTGATGATGAACTGGTAAGCAAGTTTGAGCAGGAGTCGGAGGGTTTTATCGAGAATTTCCAGGAGGAAGCGGAAAAATTGCGTGAGTGTATAGTTAAGCTGCCTCCTCGCTATAAAAATTACCTCCGTCTTCGCTATGAGCAAAGCATGAGTTATCGTGAAATAGGTAAAGAGATATCAATTTCGATGCAAGCGGTGCATAAAACCATGGCTCGTATCCATGTGGCATTATTAAAGTGTCTGGGTGTTAGTTCCGGCAGGGATTTAAGGCTATGAGTGAAAATGATAAATTAGTAAATGAGATAGCGGTTAAGCTGTCAATGCTTCTGGAAGGCGATCTGCCCGAAGAGCAATTTGCCCAGTTTCAGGATCTGCTCTTGCAAAATAAGCAGGCCCGGGAATATTATTATCGGTTACTGGCTATAAATGCTAATCTGCAAGAGGCTGAAAATATTATTCATTTGCAAGATGAAACGCAGAAGAATAATAGTTTAGACCTGCTTAATGCCTTATTGACCGGGGAGAGTAGTGCCCCTGCGGTAGAAATGCCCGAAATAGTAGAATTGCCACCAGTAGCTCCGTCTCGCGGTCGTCCTCAGGAACTGCCGCCAATAAGTAAGGTTAAACTTGTTTCCTTTCTCATGTCGGTTGCTGCTGTGCTGATAATCGGACTGTATGTGCATATAAGTGTTGTGCCTTCAGTTGAAGTGGCCACAATAGATAGAGAGCTGAACGCTATTTATGCCGGGCGTACTTTTATGCCGGCTGGTACGCGTCTGACAAACTCATCTGAAACTATCAGATTAGTTGAAGGTCTTATTTCGATCAGACTTGACAGTGGGGCACGAGTGGTGGTGGAGTCACCAGCAGAGTTTTCTCTTAATTCTAGTAATAGTATGTACTTATATTCAGGTGATGTCTATGCTGTTGTGGCATCGCCGCAAGCTGAAGGTTTTACGCTGAAAACACCTGGCTGTGACATAGTTGATTTAGGTACAGAATTTGGTGTCAGGGTTATCGGCGGTAGTAGTGATATTCACATGACCAGAGGCCGGGCTCAGATTACTGCCAGTGGTGCGGTTAGCTCTGGTTCTGATTATTTGCTCGAAGCTGGCAATGCCCGGCGGGTGGACCTTAGCGGCCAGATAAAAAATATAAAACTGGAAACAGACACATTTGCTCGTAGTTTTTCCTCTGACTCTGGTTTTGTCTGGCGTGGTCATTCAGTTGACCTCGCTGATATTGTTGGCGGAGGAAATGGTATCTCCGGCGTATATTACCGCGGGATGTCTGTTGATCCTTCTAATGGTAAAATTGTTCCCTGGGCAGTTATGAGTGATAGTTATAGTCATAATACTTTTTTACCAGTTAATGATTCCGCTTTTATTGATGGCGTTTTTGTTCCTGATGGTGGCGAGGGGCCAATACCAGTTAGCACGACGGGGCTGACCTGGACTGGTCCTGATACCTCAGGTTTTTATAAGTATAATATTGGAGCTATGGTGGAAGTCTTAGATCAGCGTGATATAGTCACAGACATTTTATCGCATCTGCCTGCTTCAGATCGAATGTTGGAAAAAGCCATTAAGGGTGGTGTGCCAAAGCATTTAATGAGAATACATGCCGGTAATGTGCCAGCTAGTGATAGTGATACCAATCTTGTAATGCATGCAAATATTGGTATTACCTTTGACCTGACTAAGATCAGGCCTTTACTGGCTGACAACCGGATAGCAGGTTTCAATTGTCTCTTTGGTGTAAGTGAAGAGATAGTTGCCCTGGAAAAGATCAGTGACACAGAAATGAATATCGATGTCTGGGTACTGATCGATGGCCAGGAGAGATTCAGTCGGCAAGATATAGATGCTACTATGCTTACTGAGATCGACCTGCAAATAGATGACCAGGACCGATTCTTGTCCCTGGTGGTAACTGATAGCGGCGACCGTCGCGCAGCTTCCTTTGACTGGGGTTTATTTCTTAACCCCAGATTGATAATTGAATAAAAGCTATGCCAGCATTTTGTGGCTGGTTATGCGTAAGTGTATTTTTACAGGAACTAATGGATATTTTTGAAATTGGAGAGTCAAAATGAAAAAGTTGCTTAAGTGTGTTTGGCTAATGGCACTGATGCTTAGTTTGCAGACAGTGGCCCAGGCAGCCGTATGGTCAGTTTCGCCGTGGACCGATGATGCGTCAACCGGGCTTAGCTCTGCTAAAAGTTATACCCATGCGATCAATAATAACTCAACATCTGATGGCACTGTTACCGTTAATGGTGTTGTGTTTACTAATACAAATAATAGTGGTTCAGTTGCAGCCGGCTGGGAACTTCCTGGCGGATTGTGGGCTACAGAAGGCAGTGCCAGCATTACTGGAGATAGTGCTGCTCTGGCAATGAATACCAAATTCCACTATAATCTCAACAGTATGGTCTTGTACGGCCTGATACCCGGTGAGACATATGAGATAAGTCTTTTTAGCGTAGCCTGGGAAGATGGCAGTCGTGATGTTACCTTAACTGAAAATGGAGTATCGTATCTGTTCAATCAGGACATGTATGGTAATGATAAAGGTATAATAATTAAAGGGGTTTATGAGGCAAATGCCAGTGGCGAATTACGCTTAGGCCTTACTCCCAGTTTCCATGTTTATGCGTTTGCTAATTGCCTCTATACCGGAGCACTTCCTGTGCAGGTCAGCCTGGTCAGCCCGGCTAATCGTATAAACGGTATAAGAGTAAGTGTTGATACTGTTCTGGAATGGAAGGAAGAACTTGATGGCAGTATGGCAAGCCCAAGATTTGATGTCTATTTTGACCCTAATGTGGTCAAGGTAGAAAATCTTGACCCTGCTGCAAAGGTCAGTTCTGAGCAGACATCATATAGTTATGACCCAACACTGGAACCTGGTACTATTTATTATTGGCGGGTAGCTACATATACCCAGCTTGACCAGAACGAGCCCAACCAGATCACTTCAGTGCGTGCTTTCGAAACTCTGTTTACTGATGAGCATTGGACAGACGCTTCCTGGACCGATGATTCAAATTCAGAGATCAGTGTTGGTAAGGTATATACTCACAAGGTTAACTATAATGCCAGTGAGGCAACTACCACTTATGTTAATGGTGTACACTTTGAAAATGACAATACTCGCAGCGGTGCAAACTGGACTTTAACGGGTGCTGGTGGTGCTACCGGTGGTGGTCATCATGTAAGTGGTGATGGTGGTGCTCTGGTTCAGAATATGTTCTACGGTCATCCGGCAGAGCTCAAATTGACCGGTTTAACTCCCGGTACTGACTATGTTCTTATCCAGTACACTCGTGGCTGGGGTGATGCCAATACCCGCAGAGTGGCTATGGCAACCAGTGCCGATGGCCGTTCCTGGGTTATCGATGGCAATCATGATGGTGATGGTAATGGTCATATCTTCAGATATTCATATACAGCACCAGCTTCAGGTGAACTGGTATTGACATATAATCCTCTTACTGGTGATAGCTGGCATCATTATGCCTTTACCAATGAAGTTGCTACTGCTGCTTATATTGACCCTTCAGTATTGCCCGGTGCCAATGTTGATGCCAGTGTCGAGTTAGCCTGGACACTTAAAGGTACAGTCAGCAACCCAACCTATAATCTTAAGGTTGCTACCGATGCGGCTATGACTAATCTGATTGTTAACCAGTCAAATCTGTCAGTGACATCTGTTACTCCTTATCTGACCTCAAATACTTCTTATTATTGGCAGGTTGAGATCGTTTCTGCTGGTTCTGTTATCTATACCAGCCCGGTCTGGAACTTTATCACAACTCCGCCAGCCAATGCTACTAAGGTTATTGAATGGAAGTTTGACGAAACTGCCGGCATTATAGCTGAGCAGACAGGGCCAACTGAAGATGCTGATGGTATCCTTACTGGCTTTAATGATCCTGCAACCTTTGGTGTTTCTCATGTACCGGGTCTGATCGGTAACGCTCTGAAACTTAACGGTATTGATGAATATGTAAATGTCAGTAATGCCTGGGTATATATGCCTACTGCCAGCGGCCAGAATTTCGCGATCTCTGGTTATGTCTGCACTCTGGGTGAATATGGCCCGCTGTTCTCAATGCGTAATAGTGAAAGCGAAGACCCGATCATTGATATCTGTCTTGGTGCTAATGGTGTTACAGATGAACCTGGCAAGATATGTATGATCGTACGCGACGATACCGGCTCAATGAGCTCAACTACATCAGTTGTAACTATCAATGATGGCCGTTGGCATAACTTTATCGTTACTCGTTTAGGTGGTAAATGGACCTTGTATGTTGATGGTATTTCCCGTGGAACTATCAATGGTGCTGCTACCGGCGAAGTGTCTCTGGACATGATGGGTATTGGTGCATCCCTCAGATGGGTGAACGATGGCTGGAATCCGGATCGTCAGTATTATCTTTTCCTTAACGGAATGGTTGATGAATATACTATATGGAGCGGTCAGATGCAGCCGGCTCAGATAGCAGCACTGGCAGCTCAGGTTCCTGCTAAGGGTGATATTACTAATGATCTGACAGTTGATATTGATGATATGTCAGCTCTGGCTGATAACTGGCTGGCTAATACTGTTATAGAAGTTCAGCCAAATTCAGTTCTGGAAGATATGGAATCTTATGATCCTGCTGACCCGAATTCGCTCAAGGCCAACTGGTCTTATATTCAGGAAGACAACTTTGGCGATCAGGTTCGTACTGTAGTTGAAGATCCTAATGGCATGGGTCAGGTTCTCAAGATCGACTATACCTTCAAGCCAGGTAACTTACATTTCCATACAACCTTTACTCTGCACCAACGCGGTGTGGATCTGAGACTCTATGATACTCTCAGCTTCCGTATCAAGAAGGCAGCAGGCTGTGAGCTTAATCGTCTGATTATTGACTATTTTGACGCTCGCGGCATAGTTAATCCTGTTGCATCTGACATCTACGGCAGAGGTCGTATGGTAATTGATATTACTAATTTACCTGCTGATGAGTGGACTGTTGTTACTGGCACTATTTCCAATGACAGAGAAACTCAGGCTTGTACTGATCTGTATCAATTACAGGTTTCGTTTGAAGATGGCGGTGCTGATACCGGTACTGTTTACATCGACACCATTGAATTTGCCGATGGAACAACCGATTGTATTTTGACTGCTGGTGCAATGTGGCCTGACCTTAATGGCGACTGCAATGTGAATCTTTCAGACTTTGCCATAATGGCCAAAGACTGGCTACGCGGTGAATGATCAGTGATCATTTCGATTTGCAGGGCAGGGGTGAGCATATTGCCCCTGCCCTGTATTATTATAATTACTTCCCGCTACTTATATTCCCCATTTTTGCATTTCCAGTATTAGAAAGAGGTAGAAGAGATGAGAAATTCCTTTATATATTTACTGTTATTATTTATTAGCGTGGTCGCTACTGGTCGGCAGGTACAGGCTGGCCCTGGTCTGGTTCAGGCTGATTATCTTCGTTGTGAATATCTGGTTGACCCTCTGGCTATAGAAAAGCCTGATCCCAGATTGAGCTGGGAACTCGATTCACAGCAGCGAAGCCAAAGGCAGACTGCATATCAGATATTGGTTGCTACTAGTGCCGGGCAATTGGCTTTAGGGCAGGGCGATCTCTGGGATTCTGGTAAGGTAGTAAGTGATAATAACACTTCTGTAATCTATGATGGACAGCCGCTCAGTGCCCGTCAGGAATGCTTCTGGAAAGTTCGCATCTGGGACGCTGATGATAATGTCAGTGACTGGAGTGAACCTGCCCTCTGGTCTGTGGGACTGCTTAGCAGTCAGGACTGGCAAGCACAGTGGATAGGCTACGATCCGGCAGAAGCAATTGAGTCAGTGCCCGTTATTATGTCTCAGGCCAAATGGATATGGACTGATCCTGCCGCTGCCGCTGGTACCCAGCCCGGCACTCGGTATTTCCGTCGCAACTTCACTATACCAACTAACTGGACTATTAAAAGTGCTTACTGTTATATTACTGCTGACGATGCCTATACTTTGTATGTCAATGGTCAGGAATTAAAAAGCGGCACTACTCATACAATTGTCAGTAAGGTTGATCTGGCTGAGTCTCTTATCGCCGGTGTTAATGTTATAGCAATAAAAGCAACCAATGAGGGTAGTTCTGCTAATCCGGCAGGTCTGGTATCTGCTGTTACAATTGACTCGACAACTGGTTCTACTATGAGTCTTGTCACTGATAGTCTCTGGCTTTGTAATAACCTGGAAGTTGCCGATTGGAAGCTGCCTCAGTTTAATACAAATGGCTGGTCATCTGCTTTGGTATTAGGCAACTTTGGCATGTCGCCCTGGAGTGGTTCGACTCTTATGCATTTGCCGCCTGCCCGATATCTCCGGCAGGATTATACGCTTGCCGCCAAACCGATAAAGCGAGCCAGAGTCTATGTAACGGCATTAGGCATTTTCCAGTTTTATGTTAATGGCCAGAGAGTATCTCAGGATTATTTCTCTCCCGGCTGGACAGACTATTCTAAGAGAGTTTATTATCAGACTTATGATGTGACTGATCTGTTGCAAGGTGGAGCTAATGCAATGGGTGCGGTTCTGGCTGATGGCTGGTATGCCGGCTATGTCGGCTATGCCCGTGAGAGAGAGCATTATGGCAAGTATTTGCGTTTATTATGCCAGCTTCATATTGACTATGCTGATGGTACCAGTCAGACAATCAGTTCCGGGCCGGATTGGAAAGCAGCTTTAGGGCCGATAACTCAGGCTGATTTTCTGCAGGGCGAAAGCTATGATGCCCGCAAAGAGCTTACTAACTGGGATATGCCCGGCTATAATGACTCTGACTGGTCTGGGGTTGTAACTGGCTCTCCTGAGGTTAATCCTCTGGTTCAGGCTGCCATCTCGCAGCCAGTGGTAGAATTTGCCCAGGTTCAACCAATTGCTATAACTGAGCCGAGTCCTGGCTGTTATGTATTTAATATGGGCCAGAACTTTGCCGGTGTCGTTCGCCTTAGTGTGCAGGGGGCACCGGGTCAGATGATCCAGTTGCGACATGCTGAAGTACTTAATGCCGATGGTACTATCTATACTGCCAATCTCCGCAGTGCTGCTGCTACTGATACTTATATCTGTAAAGGGACTGGTGTGGAAGTTTGGCAGCCATATTTTACCTTCCATGGTTTCCAGTATGTCGAAGTTACCGGCCTGACTGCCGCTCCTTCTCTTGATACTATTGTTGGCCTGGCATTGAGTAGTGATACGCCCGGCACTGGTTCGTTTTCCTGCTCCGATCCGATGATCAATAAACTCCAGGCAAATTCGCTCTGGACACAGAGAATGAACTTTATTGACATTCCCACCGACTGCCCGCAGCGAGATGAGCGGTTGGGCTGGACGGGTGATGCTCAGGTTTATATCAATACAGCGATCTATCATAATGATGTGCAGCCTTTCTTTACTAAGTGGCTGCGCGATCTTACTGATGCTCAACGGGCTGATGGTCAGTTTCCTACTGTTGCACCGCTTAAGGTCTCTCATGGTGACGGCGGCCCGGCCTGGGCTGATGCCGGTGTTATTTGCCCCTGGACTATTTATAAGATGTATGGTGATAAGCAGATACTTGCAGATAACTATGATGCTATGAAGCGGTTCATCGCATTCACAAAAAATCGCTGCACTGCCAATTTATTACCTCCGGCTTCTTTCCATTGCTTTGGCGATTGGCTCAATATAAATGACAACACACCGCATGATGTTATCTTTATGGCCTATTTTGGCTATTGTACAGACCTTATGGCCCAAACCGCTCAAGTATTGGGACAAGCCGCCGATCAGGTGTATTATGAGCAGTTGTTCACACAGATCAAAGCCGCGTTCAAATCGGCTTATATCGATTCTTCCGGCAAGATAAAAGGTGACACCCAGTCTGCTTATGTAATGGCACTGGCTTATGACCTGCTTGACAGCACCAATAAGACTCAGGCTGCCAATCATCTTATTCGTCGGATTAAAGAATGTAACTGGCATCTGGCAACCGGTTTTGTGGGTACAAAAGATCTTATGCTGGCTCTGGCTAAGATTGACCGTAATGATATTGCCTATCGCCTGTTATTTAACGATTCGTTCCCATCATGGGGCTTTTCGATCAAGCATGGCGCTACCACTATCTGGGAACGCTGGAATGGCTGGACGCCAGAAAGTGGATTTGCCGACCCCGGTATGAATTCTTTTGCCCATTATTCTTTCGGTGCTGTTTGTCAGTGGATATTTGAAAATATTGGTGGTATCCAGGCTGGCTCTCCCGGATTTAAGCATGTTATTCTCAAACCTCAGCCTGATGACAGGTTGACCTGGGCAGATACCTCATTCCGATCTGTTCGGGGATTGATTAAGTCCAAGTGGCAGCTTAATGGCTCTGATTTCAGCTATGAAATTACAATTCCAGCCGGTACTACTGCCACAGTATATGTCCCGGCATCATCTGCCGCGGCTGTCAGGGAATCAGGTTTGCCCATTGCCCAGGCCCAGGGTGTTACTTTTCTCAGCTTTGCTGATGGTTACGCTCTTTATAGTGTTGATTCGGGCAGTTATGTTTTTACTTCAGATATGAAATGGTCATCTGCCCTCTGGCTTAATGACTCAGAGTCAACGGTCAGCTCTGGTAAGGTTTATACCCATAAAGTCAACCTTAACACTACTGAAGGAGTAACAACAGCGGTTAATGGCGTAGCGTTTGAAAATGACAATGGTCGCTCCGGTGCAAACTGGGCACTCGCCGGCGCTCATATGGCCCATAGTACCGGCAATCCTGCTGTAACTGGCAGTGGCGCGGCTTTGCTCACCAGTTTTTTTTATGGCCAACCGGCAACTCTGACACTCAACGGCCTTTCTGCCGGTCAGCAGTATGCCTTGAATCTATACTCTCGCGGCTGGGGTGAACCAGGTACCCGTCAGGTAAGCATTACCACCAGTGATAATGGTCAGACTGCTACTCTGGACCAGAATTGCTACGGTGATGGCCAGGGGGGTATATTCCGTTATGTTTATACTGCACCGGCCTCTGGTTCTCTTTCACTATCGTTTCAGGCGGTTGTCAGTGCTGACACCTGGCATCATTATGCCTTTAGTAATGAGTTGCTTACTGCTAACTACATCGATCCCCAACCAGCCAATGATGCAGTTCTGACTAATGAAACACCTTTAAGCTGGCAATTCTATGGCGATATTCAGGCAGATAGCTATCAGTTACGCATAGCTGCTGACCCGGCATTAACTGACCTGATAGTTGATGCCTCGAACCTGACAGAAACAGAGTATATGCCGGCTTTATTATTTGATACTCAATATTACTGGCAGGTAACAGCCTGCTGGCAGGGTGGGCAATATGCCGGGCCTGTCTGGTCTTTTACTACCGATTCTGCTCCAGTAGATGCTGTCAGAAAGCTACAATGGAGCTTTAATGAAACTCAGGGTATTACTGCCGGGCAAAGCGGGGCGGTAGCCGGCGGCAGTGGCCTGCTGACAGGCTTTAATGCCCCCGATTCGCCAGCTTCCAGGCCAGTTGGTATAGATGGCAGGGCTTTATATCTCAATGGTGCAGATGAATATGTTAATGTCAGTAGTGCCTATGCTCTCATGCCGACTGCGGTAGGACAGGACTTTGCCATATCTGGCTATATCTGTACTTTTGACGACTTCGGCCCGATATTCTCTATGCGTAATGCCAGTTCGGAAACCCCGATTATTGATATTGCCTTAGGTGCTGATGGTGTTCAGACCTTACCCGGTCAGATATGTCTGCTCGTACGCGATAATGCCGGTTCTTATAGCACCACCCGCTCTGGTATAACAGTTAATGATGGCCGCTGGCATAACTTAATCGTTAGTCGTTCAGAGGGTAACTGGCAGATATTTGTTGATGGCCAGCCTACCGGTTCTATTAACGGCTTTGCCACTGGTGCTATGACACTTGATTATATGGCTATTGGTACTTCTCTTCGTTGGCTTGCCGATGACTGGCAGAGTAATAATAATCATCTGCGTTACTTTGATGGCTTTGTTGATGAATTTGCAGTCTGGGACGGTCTGCTTTTGACCAGCCAGAAAAACGATCTGGTTAATGCTGTAGCTAAGCCAACTGATATAGCCCTTGATGGCAGTGTAAATATCTCTGATCTTGATATGCTTGCAGGTCAATGGCTGGCTGATTACCAAACACCTCAGCAGCCGGTGACTGTATTGGAAGATATGGAATCCTATGCTGATACGGCACAAATGCAGCAAAACTGGGTTTATACCCCCGAAACTGGTTATGGCCAGCTTGCTCTTACTCTTCTCAATGACCCTGCCGGTGAATTTGGTAAGGTAATGCGTTTATCTTATAATTTTAATGGTAAAATGCACGCTCATGTACCTTTTATCCTCGGTGACCGTCGTGTGAATTCAAGTCTGTTTGACCAGCTGAATATCAGGATAAGAAAGGAATCTGGCTGTCAGGTTAGTAAGATCATTCTTGATTTCTATGATGGCAGATTTAATCTTGACCCTGTATCTTCTGGTATGCATAGTAAGGGGCGTTTAATTATTGATATTAGTTCTTTGCCCGCCGGACAATGGACCGATATTATTTCTGTCTTGCCCGACACTATAGCTTTCAGCTCCTGTCGTGACCTTTATCAGATAGTGCTTTCTATTGAAGATGGCGGCCTTGATACCGGCTCACTGCTGGTTGATTCGCTTGTCTTGCACGATTTTGCCCCTGATAATATCTTTACGGTGCAAAATGCCCGTACAGACCTTGATCTTGACCTCAAGACCGATATGACTGATCTTGCAATATTAGCCGCAGATTGGCTAACTGAGTGATTTAAATTAAACAGGCTTATCATATAACTCATTGGTTTATGATAAGCCTGTTTTGTTACTGTTCACGCGGTTTTTCTTCTCTGGGAACGCCGAGCCACAGCTCGGTTATAAATTGGCAAAACAAACAAATTGCCAGTTGTCTGGTAAGAGATAATGTTTGTGTTTTTACGATTTTGAATTCACGCCGCTTTTCATAGCTTCTGGTGCGTTTCGTTTGTCGAGCTCCAGATGTATATCAGGTTTTCATTCTGCTCAGCGTTTCCAGAGGCGTGAACGGTTACCCTGTATTGTACAAACACACTTTTTTAACTCTTCTTAAAGTTTGCGTCTAATGCTGCTCCAGGGTCCTTTTGTTCTGCCATCCACTTATCAAGTTCTTCTGATAGTTTCTCTTTGATCTGGCTGTATTGTGGGTCACAAGCAAGATTATTTAATTCATAAGGGTCAATTTCGGTATTGTATAATTCTTCCGCCGGGCGAGACATATATCTGTTTACCAGTTTGTAGGCATCTTCTCTCTGACCGGCGGCAAAGAGCCATGTACGCCAATAGTGAGTATGATTGACTCCCATAACATATTTCTGAATGTGCATTCTTTCTGGCATAAGATTACGAATATACCGATATTGCTTATCTCTTACCGAGCGTATTGGATAGGGTGAGCCCTCATTCATATTGTTGTGCATGGCATAGGCATATTGACGATGTTCCTGTTTTTTGTCCAGTAGTACATCAGCAAAGCTGCTGCCATCAAATATGCCGGGGCTAACTTCTCCGCCGGCCAGCTCTACCACAGTCGGCAGTACATCGGCATATTGAACAATGGCCTCAGTACGGCTTTGTGCCGCTATATGGCCGGGCCACCTTATTGCCATGCCGGTGCGTACTCCGGTTTCATAGTTGGTCCATTTGCAACCGGGGAATTGTGCCCCTTGCTCTGAGGAAAATATAACGATAGTATTGTCAGCCTGTCCACTCTTTTCCAGGGTGTCAAGTATATCGCCCAGTTGCTTATCCATATATTCTATCTCTGCCAGATAAGCGGCATAGTCACGACGGGTTTCGGGAGTATCTACAAAATTAGCTGGTAATTTCAGCTCTTTGGGCTTGAAATGACTCGCATCGCCAACGGTCCATACTACATGCGGGGTCGTCAAACCAACCACTAAAAAGAATGGCTGTTCCTTATCTGCTGACATATAATTTGCTATGCCCTCACAATTATAATCGGCAGTAGCGGCTACGCAATTGTCTTCAAAACCTTTGACATTATCAAAGGGGAATACTTCTTTGGGCACTACATGATTTTTGCCTGCCAGACCAACCCGGTAGCCAAGCTCGCCCAGATGATGGCAAACGCTCTTTGTGCCCGGCAATGTCTTACAGTGGTTCCAGCAGGTGCCGGTTCGCATTGGATAAAGTCCGGTATAAAGCTCTGTTCGACAGGGCTGGCACATTGACATACACAGATACGCACGATTGAACACCTTGCCTTCAGATGCAAACTTCTCTAAACGCGGGGTACGCACATTGGTGCCGCCATAGAGCGACAGGTCGCTGAAAGTTGCATCGTCACCTAAAACCACCAGAATATTAGGCCGTGGCTGATTATCCTCCGCTGCCCAGAGGGTAGTTGAGATAAATAGCGATGCTAATATTATTATATTCTTCCGGAAGAACATTGCCAGAGGGTGTATGTCCGTTGCAATACCTATTCTTTTTCCCATTCTTAACACCTTTCGTTTGTAAATTAGATATTATTTTATAAGACCTCAAAACACTATTATAATCGTTCTGGTCGATACTATTCAAATGTAAAAAAAGCCCGCAGTGTATAACCGCGGGCTAAAGGAGAATCCAGTTCCTGTTTAAGGAAAAGTTGATTATTTGATACTTATGAGAGTTAGTCCGCTATGCTGACTACAGTATCAACTTTCATTGATACTGGCTGGGTAACGATCAACATTCGTTTTTCCTCAGGGAAATAAACACAGCCGCGGCCTGCATTTAAGGCTTCTTGTTCGCTCTTATATTCAGTGAGACGGGTGTTATTTATCGCCATAGGTACAGAACCTTCAATATTGTATATGTTTACGCAATATTGGCGAGTCTTTGGCATGTCCGGATATTGACCTTTGGCAGCAGCTATTTTAACTGTCTTGCTCTTGTCCTCATAGCTGATATTGGTTATGGCAAACTCTGATTTTGTCCGGAAATATTCTGTTATGCCATCATCGTCATAGAGGTCATAGCTGCCATCAGCTCCGGCATAAATGTCCAGAGTCCGCTTATCTGCCGGTATCCAGAATGTGCTGGTCGCATAAGGAGCCTTGGCAATTATAGCACCAGCCTTTACGAATATTGGCAATATGCCTGTTTTGGCAGCATAGTCTATAGTCTGACCGCCAGTGTATTTTGTACCATTGTGGAAGTCATACCAGTCATTACCGGCGGGAAGCCAGACTGTAACCTTATTACCACCATCAGAACAATCAGGAGCTATCAGCAGCGAATCACCCCACATGTATTGCAGGTCACTGTTCCAGGCCTGAGGCTCGTCCTGATAGTCGATCATCATGGCTCTGGCCATGGGCATACCAGTTGCATGGGCCTGCCAGGCCATAGTGTAAATGTATGGCATCATCTCATAGCGAAGGTGCGCATAGAACATTGCATCTTTCTGACATTCTGACGGGCGGGTTAGTGGCCAGCGATCATTACCCATGCCATGCGGACGCCAGATCGGACTGAAACTGCCAAAAGCCATTGACCATTGACGATATAGATTATCGTTTGGGCCGGGGTTATGGAAACCGCCGGCATCATGGTTAAAGTAGGGCAGGGCTGATAAGCCTGAAGCCTGCATAGATCTTATATGCTGGGCCATTGATAAATAATCGCAATTAACATCGCCAGTCCACGCTGTGGCATAACGCTGACCGCCGGCTGACATGCCGCGAACCCAGACAAAAGGACGCTTGACTGGTCCGATACCTGCTGGCTCATTATTATTTTCATTATCCCAGCCTTCTTTTACTACTGCTCTGGCAATGTCAAAGAAGTAGCTGTTCTTGTTTTCTGCCCAGCGCCTGCCATCGGCAGTTACCGTCTCATCTGGTATGCAATACAGGTCATCTGGCTCATCCATCCAGAAGCAGTCGCCGGGATATTTTAAACTCGGATCAATAGACTTAACCCAAAACAGCTCCCAAACCCAATTGCGAACCTTCTCTGATGAAAAGTCTGGTACTGATTGATTGTATTTTGCACATTCAGCATTAGGTATGTTAAATGATGGATCCCAGCCCCAGCAACTGGCACTGGCATTTCTGTTCAGGTCCAGTGTCATTGTCAGGCCGTTTTGCTCTACCCAACGCGCCCAGCGGGCCGGGTCAGGGTAACGACCTTCTTTAATTGACCATTCAAAGCGAGAACCAGCCCATGCGCCCGTACCGGCACGCCAGCGGTTATCATTTACTATGTGGTCGATCGGATAGCCAGCAGCCCGGTGTGCTGATATCGTCTTCATCCACCATTGCTCATCTGAATCGTTAGGCGAACCCTTGTCTGATAAGTGCAGACCAAATATCGATTTCTGAGGCAGACGAGGCTTACCCGTTAATTGGGTATATCTCTCGAGTATGTCAGATACTTTAGGACCGAGAATGAAATAGTAATCCATTCTGCCGCCATAACCCTTATCGTCAAATCCAAATGAATATTCATTTTCAACGCCAAAGCGGAAACGATTCTCAAAATTAGTATTCAGGAATATGCCATAGCCTTTATGCGAAATAAAGAAGGGCACTATCAATGGGGCCTGATGGCCATAATTCCTCTTTATCTCTGTCCCGGTCAGGTCCAGCTTGTTTAATCTGGCATACTCCGGATGACCTGCACCAAAAAAGTGATCATCTGAAACTGCCAGCTTCACATCGCAACGAGTGCCAGACCAGGTTATTCCCTCTTCTTCTTTGGTAAGGGTCTTTTTCCCTTGTTTCTGCACAAATGTCAGTCTCATCGGCTTTTTACTGATCATCAGATCCAGGCCGTCGCTGGCCGCCGTTGAAAGTGTGAACCCCTTTTCTGATTCTGACAGAGTGAGCCTGCCGCCCATTTCATGATTTGCTACCATCTCATAGTAGTTATCAGGCAGAAAGTCTTCATCTGCACGAACCGCCTGCACCCGGATAATATGATCCCCTGAGGGCGATACTCTTAGTTTCTCACCGTTTGTTGTGGTAAATGTATAACCAGATATTGTACCACCTTCATGACTTGCATAGTCCGAAAGTGTGCCATCTTTACCGGCATTAACGATTGTTGCCAATAGTAAAACCAACAAAGCACTTAACGCTTTTGTCACCTGATACCTCCGTTGAAAATTATTATATTATTACAATTTGAGTGTGTAAAACTAATAAATAATTCTATACTCATTGGCAATCAACCACAAGCTCATTGTTTGGGATAAATGATGCATTTCTGGTATAATAGTTGCTCAATTGTCGGAGTTGTTAGTTTAGTGTAATAAAAATGGAATTAACTGAAATACCGTTAATGCACACTCTTTGCACTATAGTGCTATCTTATTTGCATGAAGAATTAGTTGATTGTTGTCTTATAGTAATAAAAAAGCCCGCATGATCACATGCAGGCCATTATATACAATTCTTTGTTGATAGTTTTTTGTCGGAAACTAATATTTTCTTTCACTAATGATGTGTGGAATCGTGTTTATTGGTTACTTTCTCCTGTAAGCCAGGCGGGCCATTGCCAGCTTGCATTTTCATAACTGACTGGCTTATAGCCTTTATGCCAGTTAAGATTCCAGAGCTCTGTCAGAGGTGTGCTTCGCACTGACCAGTCCATGAACAGTACATTGATCTCGCCGCTATGCCTGTTCATTAAAAAGCGGGTTATATTATCATAACATTTGAATGTTCTCTCTGACATGTTGGAATCTATTGCTACTGGTGATGGCTTATAGTCCTTGCCTGTACTATATACACTTGCAGTATAGTCTCCGCCATCTGCCAGTACCGGTATTCTCTTAGCATCTGCTGACTGCGAACTGCGCCAGTAATAGCCAGAGGCATTGCCGCTGCCTTCAGCATTATTTACCCACCAGTTCAAACAGTAGCTGCCCTTGCCCAGGCCTTCTTCATGAACTGTCTTATAATATGGATCCTTACTCAGTTCCCAGGCCATATTGGGCATAAGACCGCCTTCTGATTCGGTTTGCGTAGCCTGCGGGCAGAATAATACTTTCTTATCCTTTATATACGGTGACAACGCTTTAACCCACAGGTCGTCACCGCTTTTTGACAAGACACTGTCGCCCTTGTGAAACTTGTCATTTCTTTCCAGCAGATATTGACCGTATGCCTTACCCCATTCATTCAGCCTTGATTTACACATAGCACTATTGGCACCATCTCGGGCCATAGTTAATGCCGGGGTTATTATGCTGGCAAGAAAGACAATTATTCCCACGGTTATTAGTAGTTCTATCAGCGTAAATCCCCTCCGGCGAGGTCTTGCACAGTTAATCATATATCGCTCCAAAAAAATACACACGATTGCTCAGTTTGCAGACCAACCTTTATCTGCCCTGAACATCTCTCTTAAAACAGCATTTTCCTTTGCTGTTACATCAGATATGTATCCTCTTGAGGATGTGACTTTATTTTACTCTACAACCAATCATAAAATTTGAATCAAGGTCCCGGCAAATGCTTATTGACTTTTTTATAAAAAACATCATGTGAAATACACCATAAACTCCTTATATTCGTTATAAAACGAAAATACAGAGCCAAAGCCGTCCTGTAACCTTCAGGCTATACTTGAACTATTGCCAGGCTTCGGTTATTATCTGGCCTTTGACCAGAAGCAGGCTTTTCTGGCTTTTTGTGGTAATTATGAGATTAATATGACCAAAAATGTATTAAAAAGAGGGTTGGTTCAGGTATATACCGGCACCGGCAAAGGTAAGACTACCGCAGCCTTTGGGCTTACCTGGCGCATGCTGGGGCGGGGCGGCAATGTATATGTCTTTCAGTTCCTCAAGCCTGCTGACATAGAGACCGGCGAGGCAAATCTGGCCCGGCTTATCTCTGCTGGTACCAACTCTCGCCTTACACTCAGCAGGGCGGATTATTGCTGGAATATGGCAAAGTCACATGATGCAAGCCAGCGAGAACTCACAGCTCATAAAATACATGACGCTCTCCGTCAGGTCAGGCAGATCCTGATCTCAGGAGATCATGATCTGGTAATACTCGATGAAATACTGGTATGCTATAGCATGAAACTGGTGTCGCTTTCTGATATTGCTGCTTTGGTTGAACAGAAGGCAGAACATACAGAGTTGGTACTTACTGGTCGTGGTGCTGATGACCAGATTTTTCAACTGGCCGATCTGGTGACCAGGTTTGAAGAGGTAAAACACCCTTTTAACTCAGGTGTTCAGGCGCGTGCCGGTGTGGATTTCTAAGAAATTATCAGTATTTTTTTTTCTTTTGCCAGACTTTTTTTGCGTATATTCACCTTCCTATTTTAACTCTATTTCCTATATTCACGGGAAAATACCCTCTTTTGATGTGTTATTCCAAAGCCTTTTGTTCTTAATGTTTAATTGGTAGTAAGTTATGTGTGTTTTAGTTTTGATGGTCGCAAATTACAAAAAACTTTAATATCAGAGCGGATTTTTTTTTGTATTTCAATTTGATGTGCTATAATGATATATGTGGCGTGTGAGTCGCTACGAGTAGTAGATAGACAATCCTGTAATCCCAGGGGTACTGGTGAAATTTTTTAGGGAGAGTGAAAGATATGAGAAAGTTATTTTCTATTCTGGCTATGGGCTTTCTGGCCTCAGCCGTAAGTGCAGCTGCTGTTGATCTGAGAATTACCGAGGTTTATACTGGTGGTCCTGGCTCAAATGCTACTGTTGACTGGTTCGAAATTTATAACAATTCCAGCATTGATATAACGCTGGCCGATTTTGACGGCCTGTTCTATGTCGATGAAAAAACATCGAATACCCCTTTGCCTGTAGAGGGCATTGATACTATCAAAGTTGGGGAAGCTGTGGTTGTCTTGATCGCAGAGGATGGTTATGAGACCGCTATTAGGGATGAATTCCTTTCTG
>JAFGDI010000208.1 GCA_016932145.1 Sedimentisphaerales bacterium | reverse complement strand
GTTGGCGGCGGAGCCGGCATAGCACCCATAAAAAACATTATCTATACCATCTATGAAAAATGGCCACAACGCCAATGCACTCTTTTCTTTGGCTGCCGCAATACCTATGATACGATTTATCTCGATATGTTCCGTAAGTTAAAAGAGCAGCACCCAAACTTCGACTTTATCTATGCTCTGTCCTCATCTCTTGGACCAGAAGAAAAATGGACCGGAGAAACCGGTTTTATTCATCTGGCAATCGAAAAACATCTGCCTGAGAATAACCAGGGAAAAGCATTTCTCTGCGGACCGCCTCTCATGATCAAAGCCGTCACCGACACCCTGCTTAACAAAGGACTGACCCCAGACGATATCTTCTTCGATGATTTCGGTGAATAAGAAAACCGGCATCTCAAAAGTAGTTTGCCAGCTTTGCTGGCAACTCAGGTGACAGGCAAGATGCCTGTCCTACTATTTGTCGTGAACGGTTACACTATAGGCAGTATATCAACTAATTGATTATTTATACGGTCTGAACTTTTCCAGTATTCCCTGTTCATCGCTATAATATAAAGCCCGATGGAAGCCCAGGGTATTGGCTGCGGTCGAATCGATCAGATTACTGGAATCGGCAGCAGACATCTGGAATATTATACGCTGATCAAACTCACGCATTGTTGATCGGTCCAAAGCCCGCTCTAACGAATTAAGCGTATCACACCAGACCAGAGTATGTATGCCAAAGGTCGGCCCTTCACGCAGCAGCTCAGTAAAAATCTTATCAGGTTTAGCCGGGCCGCTCTCTGCTGAAAAGCTGAAATCATCTTCACCCTTACGCAATTCACGATAGCGATGCAGTCCATAGAAAATATTAAAGACCGCCGTCGCCGTAGTAGCATTGTGTATAGTCCGCTCCTTAAGCTCTTCTCTCACAGCCTCCAGGGCCTCTGCCACCGAACGCACCGGGACATCAATATGGTCCAGGCTAAGCGACTGAGCCATTTGAGCAAGCTGGCCCTGAGTGGCACTACCCGCCGGGCTGCCATCATAGATCATAAATCTGGCATCAGGCACCTGCACCGCCAGTGATCGCAGGGCCGCTTGTATTATATGCAAGGCCGAATCTTCTCGCTGGCCTGTTATCAGCAGATTTGCTCCACTTTGCCGACGGAACACCACCGCAGTCGGGTCTTTTATACTTACCGGCTCACCAACCCAGGCTACCGGCGACAATGACTCAGGCTGCGTTTCACCTGATATCAGACCGGCCAGTAATTTATTATTCTCCAGACTGGCCGGGGCATTCCCTTCAAACACTATCATCTCAGTTTCTGGCAATTCCAGCTCTCTGGCTTTACCAGTAACTTTGCGAATAACACTATCTCTTACCGCATCATTTATCCAGGCCGTCTGGAACGGACTATTAGCCACGACCATACCACCGGCATCATTATAAATAGCTTCACCAGGTCTGGTCAGTAATCTCGCAGCCGTATTATCATCGTCAAGTATTAACTGTGAATCGGCTTCAGAACATTGCATAGCAATACGCACTGCCATCTGGCCTATCGTACTGCGAGCCAGCGAGGCCGGACCGCCCAGTGTCTGTGAACCCAGAATAACATGTATGCCAAAAGCACGACCCTGACGCACTAACTGCTCCAGTAACAAAGCCGCATCCTGAGATATCTTATCATCTTCTGTAAAAAATACCTGAAACTCATCCACGATCAATATTGCCCGGGGCAGTTCGTTACCTGTAACCAGTCTGTACCCGGCGATATCCTGCACGCCGGCATTACGAAAATCATTCCCTCGCCTGTTCATCTCCTGTTCCAGACGGGCCAGAACACTAAGGCCAAATTCCCGATCAGATTCTATCGCTACTACCCGGGCATGGGGCAGCCGATTCTCGGCATAACTCTTGAACTCAACACCCTTCTTAAAATCGATTAGATAAAGTTCAACCTGACTGGGTGAATAGCACGCAGCCATAGCCGAGATGATCACATGCAGTAAGGTCGATTTACCTGAACCGGTCTTACCGGCGATCAGCACATGCTGGGCCATACCGCGACCAAGTTTCAAATACTGCAAACGAGTCGCTCCCGTCCGACCAATAGGTATTACTAACTCCTGACCATTATCGCCATGCCACAAGCGGTCATCTTTGGGAATAAGCTCTATAAAAGGCACTTCAACTCGCAATGAGTCCTGACCTGCCTTACCCACCTTATGCATAATGGCAGTTATCAGCTCTTCAGATGGCGGTGTGTCAACGACCAGCGGGTACTGCTCAAATATACTGTCCTGCCAGACAAAATTCTCCTCCTGATACTTTAAATAAATAGCATTGGCCCGAAGGTCATCAAGGTCTATACCATCTGGCAGCTCCTGTCTTGAATCATAAGCAATTAGGGTATAGACCCCACAGCGGGCACCACTATTAATTATGCTCTTTAAGTATCGGGCACTCTCTTCAGTGAAATTCTGCGGAAAATCAGAGATAACTAAAAAGCGATATGGCTCGGCCAGTTCGCCCGCCTGCCGATTATACTCCTCAATAGTCTTGAACTCATTACGCAGATATTTCTGAATAACATTTTCCATGTGCGCCGTCAGTGATTCCAGTTGCTCACGAATATGCGCCGGGCTTGTCCATATCCTGCCGCCAATGAGAGCCTCTTCATAATCGGCTGCATGCATGAACCCGGCGAAATTTTCGCCCAGACCTACCGGGTCGAGTATAGTAAAATGCACCCGACCAGCCGGCAATGAAGTAAACAGCCGTAAGACGGTTGCCTTAAGCAGATCAACTGCCTGCTGACGCCCTTCACGCCTGGTATGCAATAAAAGGGAACACTTATCCGGGAAACTCAGTACCGCCGGGAACTTCATACTCGCTGGCAATTCCAGACTGCCAGCCTGTAAGGCCCGCTGGTCTGTAATAGTAGTATCAATCAACAGATCGCCAAAACGGATCTTGTCCAGATTTTCACAACTGCGAAATGCCGACCAGCTACTATCAGAAAAATCCTGCCTGATACTCCCCGGCAGATCAGATATCATATCCACAGCACTCTGTACTATTGCCGTACTCTTACGCCACTGCTGCTTGATAAGCTCCAGGTCATTGTCATATTGCTCATTATACTTCTGCTGCTGGGCCTGAAATTCTGCTAAGGCACTGGCACTGGCCTTAGCATAATCCTGCTCGATAGCGGTCATACCTGCGGTAAAATCCTGCTCGATCTGCTCTAACTGAATATGACGCTCCTCTTTCAGATTTGCCAGTTCAACACCGCTCTTTGCATCCAACTCTTTAAGCTGTCGTTCAGCCTGAAGCTGTATATCTTTTATCGCAGCATTATGCTTCTCGATCAGGGCTTGCAATTGCTTAGCCGCTGTCTCTTTGGCCTTCTCCTTCTTAGCCTGTAATTCAACTGTAGCTTTCTCATATCGCAATTCCAGAGCAGCACCGGCCAGAGCCAGGTCTTTACATATCTGCTCATATACCGGCAATGCCCGGTTTCGCCCTTTACGCCAGATCAAAATTGATGCCAGTGAACCTGCCAGAAAAGTACCCAGCGTAGCGGTTGTTCCCAAAACTCCAAAAGCAGGCATTCCTTCAAGCTCTGCCTTGCTGATAAACCAGCTCAGGGCCAATGCCAACAAAGACACCACTGTAACATTTAATAAAGGCAAAATACCGATAAACCAGCGACAGATGGTTATATTTTCCAATTTGTGAAGATTCTTCTTAGCATGTTCCAGAGCATGAACAAAAACAGTATCAGGCTCAAGGATCTCCTTCACATTAACTTCAGCGGGTTTGACATCATTTATTCCGATCCGATAGCGAAGCATAAGCCAGTCGGCCTTTTCCTGCTGCTGGCCGATATGCTCTCTGGCCTGCGGCATCGCCTGTTCGGTTTCTTTACGGTCCTGATTGCAGCGAGATACCGTTGCCTGACAGCTTGTCTCTATCGATAGCTGCTCATACTCGTTGCCAGCCTTCAACTCTCGCATCGCAGCACTTGCCCGATTGCGTATCTCATACTGCTGATCTTTCAACTGGTCTTCCAGCTTTGCGATCTTACTATCATATTGACTGGCCAGTTCGGCAAGCTGCTGCTGGTGTCTGGCCTCAGCGTCCTTCTTATGCCGGTCATAATTGGCAATTATCGACTCGGTAGCTTTCTGATAGCTATTTTTCGCTACCGTCTCTGCTCCAGTGCGAACATCGAAAAGCTCATCTAAGATCGGACCGATAGCCTCACTTTTCAAATTAATCAGCTCACGCAGGGCTGCCCGGTTAACAGCAGTAAAACAGTTATTATCTGCCGGGGAGATCTCCCGACCTATATACTCTCTTATACTATCGCTCATTATATCTCCATATCAGATTATGCCAGATCCAGCCCGGCATATATCCGAATTTTAACTACATTGGCTTTTTATCTTCGCTGACAAGGCCGCCAGTTGTTCCAGGGCCATTGCACTTTTTCGCAACTCATTTTCCAGCGGCTCTATATATGTACTACCAAAATATTCAGCCGCCTCGTCTTGCCAGCCGCCTCTCAGGTCGTTCCATTGCAATAACAGCTCTCGACCTGCCTTAATCAGGCGGGCATGGGCATCATTCACGCTCATCTGTCTGCTCCTCCCGGTTTACCTCATTACTGTCAGGGCCGACCTCAGAATCATTATCGGACCTTTCCGACTCTGCCATAAGCTCTCCGCCCCTTACCAGCATATCTATCTGCTCTGTGTCATATTCGGCATATTTCTCCAGTGATATTACCATAGCATCAATTACCGCAGCAGCACGAGGCATCTCTTCCTGGGCCAGCGTAGTTATCGGCTGTATGGCACTCTTGAAACTATACATCTCCTTGTCCAATACCTGCGACCAGCGTTGAATTAACCTGAGCTTTTCCTGGGCCTCATTTAGTAGGAACTCCGCTTTCTTAAACGACTTCTCCTGGTCAGAATAATCCTGACGATTACCCATCATATTCTTCTGATTCTTGCGATTGGACAATTCTCGACGGGCAATCTGATATTGCTCCTGCCTTTTACTCAACTGCCCCTGCCAATAATCCTTCTGCTCTTGCGTGAGCCATATCTTCAAACGCTGGGCATCAGCCTGAGACTCACTCAATGCCGAATTGATCCGCTCGCGGGCAATTATCAGCCTGCTCCGAAACTCCTTGAGATTATCTATCGATGCAACTTTGGCCGGGCCGGACATGTATCACCTCAAATAGTAAAATAGTATTAACCTGTTCTGGCATTAAAAAATTCATCTCTGCCGGAGATACTCTTCTATATGATGTGCCTTTTTCAGCAGGGTTTTGGTATGCTCTTCACTTAATTCCAGAAATCGAGCCAGCGACCGGGTTGTCAGGTCAAATTCAGACGAAAACTTTACCTGCTCCTGATCGTTCCAGTTCTTCTCCAGATTATTCATCCTGGCCTTGAGTCCGCCAAAAAGTTTACCCAGCTCTTCATTAAAGCGATTAAGCTCTTTAGCGAACCGGCGTAATTCGTCCGGATCAACATTTACCTTTGCCATTTACAGCTCCTGTTTCTGCTTGCTCTACTGCTGCTTGCGGATACTTCTTGAATACGCCAAACATCACCATACCGCCTATTATCGACAGCAGCGATAAATTCTGCGATATGGTCAGCCCGGTAAACTCCAGCGGACTGTCTGCACGAACGCCTTCTATCATAAATCTGGCCATACCATATAAGATTAACATCAGACTGAATACTACCCCCCTGTTATTACGCAACTTGAATCGCCACTGCAATATCAGACATAATACCAGACCATTAAGCGATGAATATAACTGGGTCGGGTGTATTTTGTGCATCGGATATTCTCCCTGGCGTAATGGTGTTACCAATTCCTCTGTCAGCTCATCAGCCGCCGCCGGGTTGGCCTTAAATTCCGACTGGTGTTCAGCAGGCAGATCGGCCAATTGTTCGACATAATAGCCGTCCTTATTAGTATAGCCTTTATAATAGCTCTCAGGCAAAGTCACCAATGGCTCACGGTCACGATAAAAGTCATAGGTAAGCTGATTATAATACGGAAAACTATACCTTATAGTAGCTCCGCCAGATGGCCCCAGCTCGGTTATATCATTAATCGCCGGGAAGGTCACCGCCCAGGGCAGATCACAGGTCTTGCCATAACAACAACCATTGAGAAAACAGCCGATCCGGCCAAAAGCCAGACCGAGCATTAGTGCCGGGGCGAAAATGTCCATAAAATTACGAATGGACAGCTTATTCTTTATTCCATAAAAAAGCATTGCCACAGTTGCTGCTATCATACCACCGAGAAATTCCAGACCTCCTTTCCAGATCTTGAACATATCCAGGTAATTATCCTGATAATTGTCCCAAAAATGGACCACATGGAACACTCTCGCACCGATCACTCCGCCAAGCATGGCATATACCATAAGATTTGCAATATGATCCGGATTTTCGCCCGCCAGTCGGGCATTATGACGGGACAACAGCCCACCAAAGATAAAGGCCATTACCAACATAAAACCATAGCTCTGTATTACCAGGTTCACACCGGGTATTGTAATTAATTCTGGATGCATAAATATCGAATAAATAACAGTTTACAACTTAAAGCAAAAAACGCCCCTTGCCTGCTTAACTATTACTTCTCCTCCCATTTCTCTGTATGTATTTTGTCAAAGTCAAGAAAATCGTACTTGATAGGCTCTGGCTCTTCTGCCGGATAACCTATTGCTATTATCGATTCAACTGCTATATTATCTGGCAGGCCCAAAACCTCTTTCAGATAATGATTACTGGTCATATCACTACTGTGCATTCGCTTATGTATCTGCACCCAACAACTGCCCAGACCCAGCGACTGGGCCGTAAGCTGAAGAATGATCGAGGCAATAGAGCAATCTTCAACCCAAACATCACTTTTACTCTGATCGCCGCAGACAACTACCGCCAGTGCAGCATCTTTTATGAACGATGAGCCACTTTCCTTGGCCCCCGCCAGTTCACTGAGTATGCTCTTGTCCTGCACGAAAATGAAATCCCAGGGATTAAACCCGCGTGACGATGGACTGCGCAGTAATGCCTCGGTAAGTACCTTCACCTTTTCCGGCTCTACCGCCTGCCCGGCGAACTTTCTCACACTGCGTCTTTGTCTTAATAACTCGATCATGGGATACTCCTTACTTCATAAAGTTTCAGAATTATATTTGTCCGGTCAGCATTGAGGGCATGTTGCCCAGAAGAAACAGACTATTCCTCGCATAACTATTATGTCAATATACTTGAGATACCTAGCAATGCAATGCTAAGAATCACAAGCAAGGATGCTTGTGCTACCTTTGGGCAACATGCCCTTGGCTCTGAACTACTTGCCTGACATTGAATTATATACTTTACCAAAGTTGATAACACTATTTTTCTCACCCACCGGCCGCCATCTGTCCGGGCTGGTTGGCCCAAATATGATTACTGTGGGCGTTCCACACCCGGCGGCAATATGTCCCGGGCCACTATCATTACCGAAATAACAGTCGGCATGTTCTAACAATATTGCCAGAACCTCGCAATCCAGTTCGGGTAAAAGACAATGAACCTGCTCTATACGGGCTCGCATCTCAGGATTTCGCTCATTTTCTACCGGCCCGGTAATGAAAACCGGCTTGACTCCGACATCAGTTAAACGCCGGGCCAGATTCAAATACCACTCCAGTGGGGCGGTTTTGTTTACTCCGCCACTACCTGGGTGAATAACCGCCAACTTACGGCCAAATAGCTCAACCCCACACTTATCCATCAGCTTATCAGCTATTTCTCTGTCATTAGCAGCCGGGGTGAGTAGATTTCTGCCCGAAACCGTAACAATACGACCGCAGCGGATCTTTTGCAGATTATTGGCATAATATGCACTTTCTAGCCGGGCTATGTCTTTCACCTTACCGGCTAACTCGCCCAGCCAACTGGTTGTTACATGACCGACAAAACCCTTTTCCGGCCTGAGCTGTAACTGGCAATAAACCGCTCCAGGGTTACGAGCCAGAACATTGGCCTGAAATATGCCCGATTCATCAAATAAAAAGGAAATTACCAGATCATGACCACTAAGCTCACGAGCACCTTCCGGCGGCCGGCAATCTTGCTGCTCATCGCCTAACATCGGCACAAAAAATAAATGCAAGGGCAGATTATCCAGGTCAATCACTCGATCTACAGCACTGCGGCCAACCATGAACCGACAATAACTCTTATGTCCGGCCATGGTTATTGTTGCTGAGGGATATGCGCATTTCAGGGCATCGGCCAGAAATAAGGTCAGAACACTGTCACCCAGTGCCCCAGGCTGAATTATCAGGATCGACTGCATAAGTCGTTATAATAAGGGCAAATAGCATATGTGTAAATATTATTTATAGTTTAACTTAATTGCAAGCGACTTGCGTTTTTATCTGATACCTTGCAATTCGAGGGTCAATACCTATAATAAAGCCGTGAAAATACTGGTACTTACAAATAATATACAAGAGCAGATATTCTTGCTCCGCATAGCACGATACAAAGGCTATCTGGCCAATTCCGGCATGGAAATGGACATTGAAGAGCTGGGGACAAAAAAAACAGCCCGTCTCAAGCAGTTCGCTTTAAGTCGAAAATATGATGTCGTCATTCTCGCCGGGCTTATCTTAACTGGCCTGGAACTGTCAGTTTTGAGAAAGCTGGCCAAGAAGCTCATATCTGACATCTCCGGCACTTACCTGCTGCAACTAATGAGCAATGATCCGGATAATGTCAACTTTATCGCCCAGATGAAAGTGTCAGACCTGGTCATTGCCTGCAATAATTATAGTGCCGATCAGGCCCTGCGCTATGCCAATGATGTAGTTACATTGCCAACTGCTGTCGAAGTTAAAAGATATCTGCCCATGGCCGACCGCGCTTATGACAGCAAAATTCGCCTGGTTTGGATCGGCAATGAAAGCACACTGCCTTATCTGCTGAATATTGCCCCCGTTCTGGAAGAGATCGGCACTCGTTATGATGAGGTAGTCTTACGCATTATTTCAGATAAATATTTCAAATTGAAAAAAATGTGCGTTGAGCCAGTGCGTAATAAGCTCGAATATGTCTATAACGCCCTCTCCGACTGCGATATCGGCATTGCCCCCTTAAGAGAAGGCAGATTCGCCCGTATGCTCGGCGGTGTGAATATCCGCCATATCTTCGCCGCCGGCGTACCAATAGTCGCCAGCCCCGTCGGAGAAAGCGGAGACATGGTTATGCACGAAGTCAACGGACTGCTCGCCCAGAATAATGACCAATGGCTCAATGCCCTGGCATTACTCATAGAAAACCTCGGCATCGGCCGCCAATACGGCACCGCCGGGAGAGAATTAATAAAAGCAAATTTCGACACCGATGTCATAAGCCAGCAATTAGTTGATGTACTTAAAGAATTTAAAAAATGATAACACTCACCAACCAATTTACAAAACCAGTTATAATTAAATGAAAAATATATTACTGTGCGGTGCACACCGTACTAACAATTTCGGCGATACACTACTTGCATATCTCTACGGCAAAAGGGTGATAGATAGCAATAATAACCTTTTCATGCCTCACGCCTGTTCTGAGTTAAATAAACAACTCATCAATTGCAACTGGCAAAACGCAGGTAAAAAATGTTCACAGGTAGATGCCCTTGTCTATCATGGCGGTGGTTTTTTCTCTGAACCTGCCAACCTCAACACTAAAAGAATGATCAAAGCTCACTGCCGCCTGTTCTCGTGGTATATAACCCCCTTTCTCAGACTCATTCGCAATAAAGTGCCTTATGCAATAATAGGCGTGGGTGCCGGGCCTATTTCCCTTAAGATAACGAGAAAGGCCGTTACCTACATATTCAACAACGCCCACACCGTTGTTGTGCGTGATAACGAATCAGCAGAATACATGAAGACCTATGGCGTAACCAGACCCATATTAGTCTTGCCCGATGCTGCCCTGAGCATTCAAAAACATAATATCATCAAAGATAAAAGCAATAATGACATACCTGTAATCGGACTACATATAGCGACTTTAAATATAAATCCTGAGATAAAATATAGAATTCTTGATTCCATTTGCGAGTTGGCAAAGCAATACCAATTTAGAATAACACTTTTCACCGATGATGCTGATGCTAATTCACAGAGACGAACACAAAAAAAGATAATCAGCTATCTAACAGAAAAACAAATAAGCAACTTTTCTGCTATCCAATACAGCGATATGAAAGACATGTTGCAAACCCTCAATGATCTTAGCTGGGTCATAACCGACAAACTGCATGTGGGCATATGTTCGTCAGGACTGGGTAAAAGAGTAGTATCAATTCCTAACCACCATAAGACTCAGCGTTTCTATAACCAGTTAGGTGTTTCTGAATGGCTGTTAGACCATAACACAGACAAAAGAAAGCTAACTTCACTTTTCTCTGAACTACTAAATGAAAAACAAGAACTCAATCCGAACATATTCGACAACTACATTGAACAGGCATATAGAAACTTTGAGATATTCGATGATTTCTTGAAATCAATTTAACTACAAGTATTGCTTTCAGGCTTTTAGCGTATCACACCATGAGATTTTATGTATAAATAACTCAAATTAGAAACCATTAGTAAGATTAAACAATAATGTTTTCAGATGCTCATATTCATTTTTGCCTATAGCTAATAGCCTTAACCCCTATTTCCAAAGGAGCACTCTTTATGCTGAAACTAGTATATAATAAAATCGCAAAAAGGCTGTACCTGACAAAAATTAAGTTCACAAAGGGTATTTTTATTGATAGAAAACTAAGACTACGCGGCATCCCCATCATAGATGTGCGTAAAGGAGGGGTAATCTATCTGGGCAATGATGTAACCCTGAACTCTGACAATCGTAACTATCACTTAAATATGCATAGCCCGGTAAAATTATTTGCCGACAGACCAGGGGCAACTATTACAATTGGCTCTAAGACACGAATTCATGGATCATGCATACATGCCTATAAGTCCATTAGGATAGGGAGTCGTTGTGGAATAGCTGCTAATTGTCAGATATTTGATAGCAATGGCCACGAATTAAGCTTTGATAATGTTGAAAACAGGATTAATACTGCTGGTAAAAGCAAACCAATAAACATCGAAGACGATGTATGGATTGGAGCTAATAGTATCATATTACCAGGTGTAACCATAGGCAAAGGATCTGTCATTGGTGCTGGCAGTGTAGTCACAAGAAAAATACCAAGTATGTGCATAGCGGCTGGAAACCCTGCAAGGGTAATTAAATCTATACAGTAAAAGAGAACCTGACTATCCACTATGAAGAGCTATTCCCCCCTTTAATAGCTCTTCAATTCCACAAAAGATATTATATCACTTACACATTAAGATAACCAAACCATTCATGATCATATTCTGAAGGCAGGAACCTTTCAAAACCACTGCCATGATGCAATGTCAATTCGCCAAAAAAAATCTTTCTGGCAAAACTATACATATCAACTCTGACATAACTCTGACCGGAGGCAAGTTTTTCTGCCAGCTCCATCATTAGTCCAAGCTGCTCTGGCCTGGGAACAGGACGACCCTGCGGGTGCTTAGGGTTACCAAGCCTGCCAAACTTGCAATAAATAAATGGCTGCAAAACCCAGTTACGATCGTAGAAATTTCTTTTGTGACCATTAAATCTGTCCAGATCTACCTGTATCGATCGCACTACACCATTGAAACAATGAAACTTATAGTCATAGGGAATCTGCCCATCAGAAGTTGTTAACAACTTTTCCACAATGATCTTCCTGGATATATCCTTATATTGGCGTTCCTTGGTAAAACGATAGAAATCGGTATCAAGCCAGTTTGCCAGTTCCTCTCTGGTACCCTCAATATCAAGCTGGCTCTTATCCTTAACTATTTTAACCTGACTACTACCATGATTACTCTTAAGTACGAACTGCTGTGGCAAACCATCAAAATCAACCGCAGCAGCAGAGTTGTAACAACCCAACAACGGTACCAGATAATCTGTCCCTACCTTCTCAGCCACATAACGACGCACTGCATATTTGTCAGCTCATTGGGCATACCATGGCTCATAACTGTAAAGTTTAGTCCACTGCAACCAATCATTAAAAGTTTCGGGATTGTCAAAGTCTATAAGCCTGCGGTTCTTCATAACACTCTGAACCTGAAGAAAATTTCTAGTGGTAAGAAACTTATCAAGAACTCTATACAAGATCTTTTTAGGTCTCCAGGGCATTTCCACACCTGTCCTTTCTTTGCTCAAGGATTACAATCTACAATTATACTATTAATAGGTTAAATCATTACAACCTCGATTTAAAGTACTTTTTATGATCATATAAGGTTTATAGAACAATACAATACACTTTCTTTATTCATTACACTCATTTTATTGCCCCTCAATACAACATAACCCACCATATATTGT
>JAFGDI010000207.1 GCA_016932145.1 Sedimentisphaerales bacterium | reverse complement strand
TATATTGATCGTGCGGCTCATCGGCTGCACCATCCATGATTATAAATGCATATTTCATTGATCTTCCATCACTTACGACATATACAGATTATTAATTATAGCATAAATTGTTCTAATGTCAACACAAACAAAACGCTAAGAGTCTCTTTTCATGGGACTTATAGCACTTAGGCAAAGGGAAAATCAACTTTTTTTCTTACTGGCCCTTAACCGCAAAAAGGCGGCAATAAAATCATTAAGTTCACCATCAAGAACCGACTGTGGATTACCAACCTGGAAATCTGTTCGATGATCTTTTACCATCTGATATGGTTGCATAACATAACTACGGATCTGATTGCCCCAGGCAATATCGCCCTTATCGCCATAAAGCTGGGCCATTTCTGAATCACGCTTCTGCTGTTCTATTCGCTCCAGACGAGCCTTCAACATAGCATAAGCCAAAGCACGATTCATATGCTGGCTTCGTTCGGTAACACAGTCAACAACAATACCTGTTGGCTTATGCAAAAGCCTTACAGCAGAAGAAACCTTGTTAACATTCTGGCCGCCAGCACCACTAGCCCTGCAATACAGGGTCATTTCCACATCCTTTTCATCTACCTCGATGTCAGATGTATCTCCCAGGTCAGGCAGAACATCAATAGCAACAAAACTGGTATGGCGACGACTGGCAGAATCAAATGGGCTGATGCGGACCAGGCGGTGGACGCCGGCTTCACATGACAGATAGCCAAAGGCATAAGGTCCTTTAACACGCATAGTTACAGAACGAATACCAGCCTCTTCGCCAGGGGTAAGGTCTATTTCCTCATAAGAAAAACCGTTTTTCTCAAAATAACGACAATACATACGCATAAGCATACTGGCCCAGTCACAGGACTCTGTACCGCCTGCACCGGCATGAATACTGAAAAAGCAGTCGGTATTGTCATTTTTACCTGATAAAAGAGAGGCCAGCTCAACTTTGTCGATCTTTTCCGTCAGCTCCGGAATAGTCTGGCATATCTCCTCCTGAACCTGACTATCCTTCTCCTCTACTGCCATTTCCCAAAGCATTAAAGTCTCAGATACCAGCTCCACAGCCTCACTAACCGGCTCAATAGCCGCTTTTAACTTCTTGAGGTCGTCAATGACCTTCTGGGCCTTTTCCTGGTTGTCCCAAAAGCCTGGCTGGCCCATTTTCTCTTCTAACTCCTGGAGCTTCTGCTGTTTTACTGGTAAGTCAAAGAGAGTCACGAATCTTTAAAATCCGCGCCTCCTGGCCTTTCAACAAGGGCAATGCCTCTTCTATACTGATCATGTTTGCTTATTTCCTGTTTTTTTCATTTTTCTGGCAGGCAGGTACATACCTGGCCCGCCGGATAGTATTCGGTGACAGTATAATTTAAGACGCAACTATTGTAAAGCAAAACAGTAAGCAAATGAAACACTCTGGTATTGCCTGACTGCCAAACACATAACCAGCACCACATAACTTACTTACAGGCACATACTTAAGTCTTAGTTACAGCAAGACTGACATAATCTCCTTTATTGTCATACAGATAAAAGTTACAGGTCAAAGCATGGTTAAATTAAGCAATAGCCAGAGTTTAACAATTGACAATCAACTTAATAAGAGAGATAATCTGACCGATAAACAGGCTGAAACATGCGTAATTCTGGCTGTAAAGCCTGTAAAAGAAAAAAGACAAATTTGTAATTATTCACGGGTTAAACTTGAAAAAAATAATAACAGTTATGTTCCCTTGCGTGGGCAGGCGGGTAAGCCTGGTAAAAAGCTTCAAAAAGGCTGCCAGTAGTTGCGGTCTGGATTGCATGGTAATAGGAACAGATAAAGATCCAACCTCAGCCGCACTGCAATGTTGCGATTTCCAGTACCTTATGCCCCCTATCGAAAGAAAAGATTATTTCCAGAAGAATCTGGAAGTGATTGAAAGACATGGAGTTAACTTGTTAATACCAACTCTGGACACGGATTTGCCGATTTGGTCTCGCCAGAGATCAGCCTTGAAAAAGATCGGTTGCTTTGCCGCTGTGTCCAGCACCCGGGTAATAGAAACCTGCCAGGACAAAAGACTGACCCATGATTTTCTCAAGAAAAATGGTTTCAACACCCCTGATGTCTATGATCTGGATGCTTTGATAAGGTCCAATGGCAATCATTTTCCCTACTTTTTGAAGCCCTGGAACGGATCGGCCGCCCGCGGCAGTCAGATAGTTCGGAATATGGAGGAATTGAAGTTCTTTTCCAGCCGGATACCAAATTGTATGGTCCAGTCCTATGTTCAGGGCGAAGAATATACCATAGACGCCTTCATCGATTTTGATGGAGAGATCCGTTGCATAGTACCAAGAAAGCGGATCGAGGTAAGGGGTGGCGAGGTAGTAAAGGCACAGACAGTAAAAAACAAGCTGATAATGAATCAGACAAAAAAAATGCTGTCGCTGCTTAAGGCTGGTCCGGGCGTGATAACCACGCAGTGCTTTCTTGATGTCGAAGGAAAAGTAAAGTTCATAGAGATCAATCCCCGATTTGGCGGAGGTGTACCCCTGTCGATCAAAGCCGGTGCAAATTTTCCTAAATGGCTGATAGAGCTGCGGCAAGGTAAAAACCCGAAAATAGGATTTGATAAATGGCGTGACAACCTTATGATGATACGGTATGACAGTGAAGTATGGAAGAATGGAGTGAAATAAATGTTTGGCAGTGAAATAGCACCTTTTGAGATATTGAAACATTACTGGCTTATATTTCCTGTGGGAATAATAGCCGCCCTGATAGCTACACCGATATTCCGGAAACTGGCTTTTAAGTACGGTATATTGGACATGCCCAATACTACCGTAAAGACACATAAAGAGCCTACCGCCTATCTGGGCGGCCTGGGCATATTATGCGGGACAATAGCCGGTTTAGTAGCGGGTATAGTGATATTATGCAACGGAAATGGTCATACCACAATCCCGTCGGCATTTCAGTTATGCAACTTTGATCATGGGCCTGCCTTTTTGATCATAGCAACAGGCATAGGTGCGATAATAGCATGTATAGTAGGTTTGCTCGACGACATATACGACCTTAAGCCGGGCATGAAGTTTGCGGGTCAGGCAATCTCTGCCCTGCCCCTGATAATAGCGGGCATAAGGCCAGACTTACAGACCGTCTGTCAATATCTGACCGGTTGGGATATGCCCAACTGGATAGAAATAATATTAACAGCACCTGTTACCCTGTTTTTCATACTGGCAGCTACTAACAGTCTGAATCTGCTTGATGGTCTCGACGGTCTGTGTGGCGGAGTAACTGCAATAATAACAGTGGCATTTTTCGTTTTTGCCTGGTCACTGGCCTCGTGGAATCATAATGCCATAGGTGATACCGTTCGCATAATTGTTTCATTAGCATTAGTCGGCGGAGTACTGGGCTTTTTGCCATTTAATTACCCCCCGGCCAAAATATT
>JAFGDI010000206.1 GCA_016932145.1 Sedimentisphaerales bacterium | reverse complement strand
GGCATTAAGCCAAGGACTCTCAATGAAAATAGTTATTATTGGTGCTGGCGGACAAGGAAGAGTTGTTCTTGATATATTGAGGAACAACCATCAATTTGAGGTGGTCGGCTTCCTTGATTCAGACAAGTCGCTGCACGGAAAAAATGTCGATAAAGTCCCGGTCCTGGGCGATATGAGTCTTTTGGAAACCTTCAACGCCAGAGGTATCGGAGGCACAATAGTGGCCATCGGCGATAATAATGTTCGCTGCCAGTTCGCCCGTATAATTAACTCACACGGCATTAACCTCATCAATGCCATACACCCCTCAGCTACTATAGCCCAGAACGCCACTATTGGCAAAAATGTCGTAATTGCCCAAGGGTCAAATATTTGCGCTCATGTAACAATTGAAGATTCCGTTATCTGCAACACCGGCTGCATTATAGAACATGAATCATTCATCCATGAAGGGGCACATATCTGCCCGGGGGTAAAACTCGCCGGGCATGTTACCGTAGAGCAAAGAGCTTTTGTCGGTATCGGCTCAACAGTAATCCAGAACATAACTCTGGGCGAAGCCTCTGTTGTTGGCGCTGGCGCTGTCGTACTGAAAAATGTCGCCCCAGAAACTACCGTAGTGGGCATACCAGCTCATGAATGCTCAAATGCCATCTGCTCACCGATCACCGAACGAGAAAACCATCACCGCGATTTTGGACCTACCATGGAACTGATCTGCAATAGTCGCAAAAGGCATTCTCGCCGCCCCCCTGTTGCCGTCTGAGATATCCTGCATATATCTGGAAATGATGCTATGCTCGGCAATTATACCCGATACAAACATAGAATATCATTGACATGGCGGTTCTTTTCCGTTATCTCTTAAACTGTTAAATGATAAACAGTTATTGTTCACAGGGTAGCAAATATTGCCAAGTTCAGTATTAAAAGCAAGTTATAAGAATCCCAGCCCGACAGCTATGGCTATTGGCAAATTCTGTCGTAACCGGGCGGCATTAATATCGTTAATAGTTATGCTACTTATCACCTTAACCTGCTTACTGACCCTTAGTATTTCAACTCATGAATATTCATCGCAAAATCTTGACTTCAATCGTCGGCCTCCAGTAATTGCAGCCGATGAATTTGCCCCCTTTGGCTATGACCTTCTCGGCAGAAATATGCTGTGGCGATGTCTGTTTGGCGGGGTCTTGAGTCTGGCTATAGGCATTCTCTCCGCGGCCATCTCGGTAGGAATTGGTACTACCTGGGGTGTCATAGCCGGGTGGTATGGCGGTAAAGTCGATAATATTATGATGCGAATAGTCGATATTCTTTATGGCTTACCTTATATATTGCTTATTATCCTGTTCAAGATAGCCTTTGAAAAGAAATTGGCCGAAAATCTGCAATGGGCCGCTGAAATACTAGACAAACCGGCGGAATTACTGGCCAATATCATAATTTTATTCGCTGCTATCGGCGGTATAAGCTGGTTGACTATGGCCCGCGTGATCAGAGGGCAGGTACTATCTCTGAAATCCAGGCCATTTATTGAAGCCTGTCGGTCTCTGGGCCTGCCAACCAGTCGTATCTTCATTAAACATTTAATTCCGAATCTGGCTGGCCCAATTATTGTCTATGCCACATTAACCGTACCGCAAGCCATATTACAGGAATCATTCCTGAGTTTTATTGGTATTGGCATTCAGGCCCCTATGCCCACCTGGGGTTCACTGGCTGGCGAGTCGGTCAAGGCTATCAATACCATAGAGAGTTTCTGGTGGATGGTATTTTTCCCCAGTGCTTTTCTGGGTATTACTCTGCTATGCCTGAACTTTATCGGCGATGGCCTGCGTGATGCACTTGACCCCAGAACCAAGCACTAAATCTGCCAGATACAGCCCGGCACACCCGCTCAGTATAGAAAATCAATTGAGAAACGGTATTTTTTATACTATAATCCCCATTTGCATGAATGTGAATGATAACTATATGAGGTAAATGATCTAATGGCAGATTTAGAGGCGTTAAAGAACGCGGTAATAAAAGGCAATCAAAACATTGCCCAGGAGATAACCAAAGCGGCGATAGAAGAGGGCATGGCACCAGAAGTAATACTTGGTCAGGGCCTGATCGCCGGTATGGGCATCGTGGGTGAAGCATTCAAAAAGAATGAAGTATATGTACCAGAAGTACTTATGGCTGCTCGGGCCATGAAAATGGCAATGATTCTGCTTGAGCCCAAACTAGTCGAAGCCGGCATAGAGCCGATAGGTACAGTAGTAATTGGTACTGTTCAGGGCGACATGCACGACATAGGCAAAAATCTGGTGGGCATGATGCTCAAAGGTGCCGGGTTCAATGTTATTGACCTGGGAACCAATGTAACACCACAAAAGTTTCTCGCCGCAGCTATCGATAACAAAGCTCAGATCGTAGCACTATCTGCCCTGCTGACAACTACCATGCCCATGATGGAAGCAACGGTAAAGCTATTCAAAGAAAATAACAGTGCCGCCAGAATAATGATCGGCGGAGCACCAGTAACTCAGGATTTCTGCGATAAGATCAAAGCCTGCGGCTATTCCGCCGACGCCGCCAGCGCAGTAAGCCTGGCTAAGAGCCTGATCAATGTGGCTTAATTATTTTAGTTTTTGGTTATAAGTTGTTAGATATTCTAAACCTGCCGGATTTGCGGCAGGTTTTTTATTCTGAGCACCAATCCGGTCGGCCCAGCCAAGATTTTCCGTCTCCAGATCAGTCAATATTAACTTGACTCTGATCTGTCGTTTTTAGTATATTGTTAAATGAAAGAAATTGAGCTGTTTAACAGGGATTTTCTTTCTTTGGTTTATAAACTTACACACCACAATCTGGGAGTATGAATTATGTCGTGTTTTAATGCAAAAAATGGTTTTTCGTATTTGATCGGCACATTATTGGGCTTTTTTATGGCTGGCAATGCTCTTGCTCAGCCTTTCCAACTGGAATATCTCATGTCCTGCCAATCAGGCGATATTGCCATAAATGGAAATATCGCCGTTATAGCCGAAAGCAATATTCGCACTGTTAATCTGGAGACTTTCAGCCATTCATGGCTCAATTGCAGTTCAATTCACAATCTGGCAATAAGCGGCGATACTTTTGTGGGCCAGACTGCCAGCAGTAATAGCAGTGATGCTAACATAATATCCTATAATCTTTCTACTAATACCGAAATCGCAATAACCGCTGGCGGATATGCCTATAACCCTGACATTGATGGCGATATAGTGGTGTGGGAAGATTACAGCAGCTCCCCGGATTATGCAATCAAAAGCTATGACCTCAAAACCGGCATTACTTCTGTTATCTCCACTATAATAGAAGATAATCAGAATGCATACCCAAAGATCAGCGGCAATAATATTGTCTGGCGAAGCTATAAAAATGGAATACCATATCTGGAATTATATAATATTGAAACTCAGGTACACAAAACGATCACTCATATCTCATACCCATGGCATTACGATTCATTCTTCTGCATTGATGGTGAAAATATAGCCTGGTTTGATGCTGTTGAACAGTATTCCTCTCTTGATATTTTCGTATATAATATTGAGACCGAAAGGATAAAGAACATTACAAATTCTCAGTTTGAAGACGATGTACATCCTTACCTAAAGGGAAATACAGTTGTATTCTATAATTGGATGACCCAGACAATCAAAGGCTACGAACTCGAAACTGACATAACATATGATTTATGTTCATTTGGTACCGATTACCAAACTTCTTACATTTATGATGATAAGATTTACTGCATTAGTCATAGTGGCTTATTCAAGTTAACCACACCATCACCGGCCGCCTGGTATTGCTCTGACGCTCAGGAAGTTCATGCCGGGGTTAATGCTGAATATATTTATCCGTTCGCTCAGGAGGCGATCAGCAGTTGCGGATATAATGACATTTTTGTGAGATGGTGTAAATATACACCGCAGCAAAGCGGTGAGGTAACTATTTCAACATACTCTCAGGCAATGGACACCGTACTGAGTGTTTATAATGGCTGTGGTGGAGTAGAACTTGCCTGCAATGACGATACTCCATCTCCAGTTTCACAGACCGGCTCAACGCTGACCTTAAATGTTACAGCGAATAAAACCTATTTCATCAGAACCGCAGGGTTTAACGGTGGATATGGCGCATATCAACTGGAAATTTCACCGAATATTTGTTCGCACACACTCAGAAGCGACGCTAATCATGACTGTCGGGTAGATATGCTTGACCTGGCTATTCTCGCCAGTGAATGGCTTACCGGCAATTAAAATTATGGGCCTTTAACTCAAGAATCAATAATTGAACAAACCAAATCCCCCTTTGTCAGAGGACTCTGGGGGATTTTTTATTTTATCTTGGTGGGAAATAGAATCATTTCTTACTGGCCATGTCAATTGCCCATAAGTGTTTGTGGGTTTTCCAGACCATGGCGGTCAGAGTTATAATGTTGGCGTAGAACAGGAATGGCACCCAGAAGCTGAATATGCCGGTGCCGAAGAAGAATATGACTGTGTTCATGATTATATAGACCAGGCGTATCTCGGTGGGGCCGATGCCGTAGAAGAATATCTCGAACTCATTAGTAGCGGCGAACTTCAGGAAGGAATTGACCATAAGTCCGCCAGAACAGGCCATAAGCCCATAGAAATACCAGGTTAGCTCCTGCGGGGCCATCATGGCATAGGCTGCAACGATCGAGCAGGAAAAGATGAAGTCGAGGAAATGGTCCATAAAAAAGCCCCACTTCACCAGACCGGTATTGCGGTATCGGCCAACAGCACCGTCGAACAGGTCGGTAATATACTGCATGACCATCATGAGCGACATACCAAACGACCAGGCAATTTCCGACCCGGCACGATAGCCACAATAAGCCATGCCAATCGACCAGAGCACAGTTGTCATAGTGAGGTGGTAAGTTTCAACATATGCCGGAAGCTTTGGTACCCAATAGTTTTTGAACCGGGTTTCTGCCGGGCCGAGTATTGACTGCCCAACTTTTTTATCACCTGCGAAAGTCATAAGAAAAATCCTTATAAAAATCTGATATAAGCTCAAATCTAAACTTGATCGATAGAATTTAATACCCTATCGGTCATAATCGTACAACAAAAAGAAATATAAAACAAATAGAAACAGTCATTATTAATTGATACAATGATGTGTTGATATCTTTTTTTTTGAATTGTAGATGAATAAGGAGTAAAAAATGTTCAAAAGTAAACTTTTCCTGTTTTTGGCGGCGGCATTTCAGTCTGTGATATATAGCACTCAGGCAGAAGCGGCAGAGCAGCCCAATATTGTAATGGTCTTTATTGACGATATGGGCTGGGGTGACTTTTCCTGCTTTGGCAATACCCAGGCCAGTACGCCCAACATAGACGCCCTGGCCGAAAAAGGTATTCGATTCGAGAATTTTTATGTAAATTCACCGATCTGCTCACCCTCGCGTACCGCTCTGCTCACTGGCTGCTATCCGCACAGATATCGCATAACCTCATATCTGGAACATCGCCAGTCAAATGAAAGACGCGGCATGGTCAACTGGCTGGACGCTAAGGCAAATGTATCTGCCCGCCATCTGCATAACGCCGGGTACGCTACCGGGCACTTTGGTAAATGGCACATGGGCGGTCAGCGTGATGTTGACAACGCCCCTGCAATAACAGAATATGGCTTCGATGAATCACTTACCAATTTCGAGGGGATGGGGCCAAAGCTACTGCCCCTTACTGAGGTGCCAGATGGCAAAGGCGGAGTAAAGAAAGGTCGGATCTGGGAAGATGCCCAGCGACTGGGTGGTCCACACACCTGGATGCTGCGATCTGAAATAACCGGCGGCTTTGTTGATGGTGCCTTAAAGTTCATCGATAAAGCTAAAGCACAAGACAAGCCTTTTTACATCAACCTCTGGCCTGACGATGTGCATAGCCCTTTCTTTCCAACAGTCGGCCGCTGGTCAGAAAAGAAACGGGAGATATATCTTGCCGTTTTAGAAGAGATGGACCAGCAGTTAGGTCGGCTCTTCGATAAAATAAAAAATGACCCGGCACTATGCCAGAACACAGTAATTCTGATCTGCTCAGATAATGGCCCGGAACCAGGTGCTGGCTCAGCCGCTCACCTGAGAGGAGTAAAAGGCATGCTCTATGAAGGCGGACTGCGCTCTTCACTGATCGCCTGGGCACCGGGGCTGATGAACCCGGAAAAAGCCGGTACAGTAAATAAAAACTCTGTCTTTGCCGCTATAGATCTGTCTCGCTCACTTTTACCGCTGGCAGGGGTAGAAATGCCGGCAACAGCTCAATATGATGGCGAAGATATGTCTGATGTATTACTGGGCAAGTCTGAGGGCTCGCGAGCCAGTAGGCTATTCTTCCGCCGGCCGCCAGACCGCAAGAATATGGACGGCAAAGTAATGCCAGACCTGGCTGTGCGTGAAGGCAACTGGAAACTGCTCTGCGATTATAATTCTGAAAATGTCCAGCTCTTTGATCTGGCAACTGACCCCAGCGAAACGAAGAATCTGGCAGACGAAAGACCAGAACTCGCCGGTCGTCTGGTAAGTGCGATCATGGCCTGGAATGCCGAGATGCCCCAGGACGCTGGCAACCCGGACTACAAAACTGATAAGGCAAAAAAATAATATGCCTCTGACGGTAAGTTCATAACCAAATAATAAAAGGCAGGTAACTAACAAAGTACCTGCCTTTTCTATTGCAAGCGGACAAACCTGAACTGACACTACTGGCCAGATCACAGATACTCAGGGCATATCGGCCAGAGCGGCTATTTCCGATTGGGTCAGAGCAGATTTGTATATTCTGACATCATCAATAAGACCATTAAATGGCTGGGAAAGATTGTATATTCCCGGCTGCGTACTGGTATTAACTGCTCCGATACTGACTTCAGAAAAAGCCGTCTTGATCGTAGCATTAAGCGATTCATAGTTAGTCGTAACTTCAACACCATCAATAAACATTTTAACCTGTTTGATATTGTCAGCTCCATCAGGCAGAACCACCGCAATATGATGCCACTGACCATCTTCCAGTGAGTTTGCACCGGTAGCTATTAACCTGGCACCATAAATACCCAAAGCCAGCTTACCCGTCTGATCGTCGAGCGAGACGAACCATTTGGCCATACCACCAGAAAGACTGCTGCCCCAGCTTACAATACAGTGCAGGTCCTTATTCTGGTTACCCACATCAGCCGCGGCTTTAATAAAGGCTGTCACCGTTCGTGGATAAGCATCTCGCACGCCACGACAGCCATCAATAACCACCCTGTCATTTATGCCATCAAAACTCAGACATCTGCCAATTCTGCCCGTAGTGCTACTCGGTGAGCCGATCAATACCCCGTCGTTACCATAATTAGAGGCATCACTGGTATAAAGACCGCTAGTTTCATCCAGTTTCCAATGACCAACAAGATTGCTCCACCCTTTGTTGCTACTCTCCTGCCAGTAGTTACCGAAAAACAAACTTGTGTCACGCAAATTCACAATACCATCTGGCAATGACGGGGCAATATCAGCATTACTATCGCCGGAGAGCCAGGCCTGCATCAGATAGAGCATATCCATATTATCAACAAAGCCGCTGCGATCGAAATCGCCGGGCATCTTATCACCCAACTGCACCGGTCCGACACCAGAATCGGTCTGGATCACCGGTATAATAAGATTGTTCTCATCATGAAATAGCTTTTCAATTGCCGTTGACCGTCCGCCATCATAAGGCCCGTTATCAAATTTTTCGTTCCAGCGATGATAGCAAATATACCACTGATCTTCCAGAGGGTTATGCATTATAGAATGATGACCCGGCCCCTTGAACCAGGTATCAGATTTCAGTATCCTGCCTCGATAGGTCCAGGGTCCAACCGGCGTGGTTGAAGTACTGTAATATACGGAATAAGTTGAATCTTTCCAGTATCCCTTGCTATAGGTAAGATGATATAAACCCTTATAATAGTGCATAAAAGCACCTTCGGTAAAATTGGTCGGATTGTTCACTGTCACTTCTTGGCCCAGAGTTACCATATCGTCATTGAGCATAAATACCCGCAGACGAGCACCAGCGCTGCCGCCGAAATAGAGATAATAAATGCCCGATTGCGGATCTTGAAATACCATCGGGTCTATAGCCTCAAACCAGGATGCACCATTATCCGAAATAAGGGCTGCTCCAGAGTCAGTGAATGGTCCTGTGGGCGAATATGAAACGGCCACACCGATCGAAGATGGTTTTGGCCCAACCGAATAATAGAGGTAATATTTATTATCGCGTTTGATAATGCAAGGAGCCCAGCAGTTTTTGCCAGATGGTATCCAGGAGATATCATTGAAGTTGAGCAGAGGTGAGGAGCGATACCAATTTGCCATATTAACGGAATAATAAGCATAAGTAAGATTTGACGCACCGGAAGTGGGATAAATATAAGCTCTGTACCCTTCGCGATATATATGCGGATCGGCGGCATTAAATACCGGATTGCGATCTATGGTCTGTTTTGGCATCATCAGGAACTGCCCCGGCGTGAGAGCCACATCAGAAATACGAACCTCATCAATTAAACCACAGGCATAATCTGTTAGCGAGCCATTATACAACCCCCGGCCCACCGACCAGCCGCCTGCATGCCAGTTAGTGCCGCTGGTTGTGCCAATAGCCATAGTGGGGTCTGTACTGCCAGTCAGGTCAGCAGAACCAACCAACATAGGATCTGTACCCGCCGTCACATTGGCCAGATAAAGCGATAAGGTCAGCCCATCAGAAACGGCCGCGGCATAATACCAGCGCCCGGTCGTACCTGCCGGGTCTGTGGCATAATCAAAACCTGTTATCAACCCCGCAGCCGAGGCCGCTACATGCTGATTCCCCGTAACATCGTTATATATCACTGCCAGACTATGATCACTGCGAACCTGAAGATAAAAAGCGGCCTGTTTAGGATCAGCCGTACCTACATAGCGGGCATCGCGACCGACTATGGTCCTGTAACTGCTTTTACTCTCGATCTTAAAATAAGCCTCTACCGTAAAGCTGCGCAGGGCCGCTGTTTCAAGATTCACACCTGAAGGATAACTGCCAGAGCCATAAGAATGGTTCAATGAACGAGTTACCAGAGCCGGAGAAGTACCGGTATTCCTTACACTATAGTTATTGTCCGCACCAGTTGAACCTATTATCTCACTGGCAATATCAATGCTATAGCGATAGCCGCCAGAGCCGCCCGCCGTCCAGGGTGCTAAGTGATTGCCATTGCCAGAGATATCAACGGCAGAAAAACCAGCAGGCAAACTGGCATTATCAGGCCCGGCCTCAAATCGCCAATACGCCAGAGTAGCGGCATTGACAGTTAAGGCACTGGTCAATATATGAAAGATCAATACAAGAATTGTTGGTCTGCTCATTTGTTCCTCTGCTTGCTTTCTTTGCTGTGGTGTGACATTGCGCATTACGCATGGTAATATTCTACTATAAATACAATGCCAAAATGAAACTTTTTTTTCAATAATCTGGTAATTTATGGACAGAGATTAACCAGATTAACACCATACACTCATTTTAAGTTGCATATCCAGCACAAAACATATAAACAGCGAAAATTACTACCCGTTCACACACCTGGGAACGCCGACAGTTGAGGGCAAAGCCCGAAATCCCGACAATTCGGGACCAGGCAAACCAAACGCATTATAAGCGAAATAAACGGTTTGAGTTCAATATTATAATAGTAAATATGATCCTCTATCTGGGTATCGGGCAATCTGTTAGTTTTGTCTGATAATAGCCGAGCTGGGGCTCGGCGTTCCCAGAGAAGAAATTCCGTGTTAACGGTTACAATAATTGGTAAAAAACAATTTATCACCAAGCGGCATTTTCAACAGTCATTGAGTCATACTAAGCCTGCCCCTACCCCGTCGAGCAGGACGGGTAAAATGATCGAGCAAAGGCACTATCAGCCCTAAAGCTGCAAAGGTAATCGCTTCAGGATAGAATAATGGAGTATAAAATCGCAATGCAATTATAATCGGACCGGCCAGCAGGGCAAATATGGCCTGCCCACTCAAAGTCATAGGCCGGGAAGTAGTATCAACAAATAATACAGCAGCGGCAAAAATGAGCGGTCCGGTAAGCAATTGATAGCTCAGCCAGGTGATCAGAACATCAGGCCCCTGCCCACAGGCTGGCAGGAAAAAATATCTGCCGGCAACAGGTAAAGGCAAAAGCAGAGCAGCCAGTACAAATGAACTGAGAAAAATAACCGGCACCCGCCAATTAATATAACCACGATAGATAAAATAAACGCCAACCAGGACAAATACTGCCGGGCAAAAGGCTGCCGCCCCGCCCACCTGGCCAGTAAGACAGGCAAGCAAACCGGGTGCTTTTTCTGCAAAGAATTCGGACAAGGCAGGCATATTACCATAAATGGAGATATCAGAAAGCATCACTCTTCCATAATTGCGGATATTACTCTCCAGCGGAGTATGGTCACTGCTCTGACAGATAAGTTCAATAACAGCAATCGCCGCCAGAGCCGGGTGACAGAGATAATTACCCAAACCACCCCATAAATGCTTCCACAATACCGCTATTATAAGAGCGAAACAACTTATCAGCCATTGATCATGCTCTAGCATACCCCACAAAACAATGGCCAGCAGCATACTGTGAGCTGCGGAAGAATCCTGCCGGATACCACGCGAAAATACGATCAGCTTTTCCAGAGATAATGCCAGTAAAGCCGGGAACAAAGCCTGACCAACCACCCCGGCATACTCTCCCCGGATCAGCCCTACGGCCAGTAATGCTAATGTCAGAGTAACAAACTGGGTATATTGCATCATTACCGCCGTCTCGGCCACCGGCCGGAACGGAGCTGACAAACTCAGATATAAAGGTTGCTTCATTTTCATATCAGTATTATAAACCGACAGGCCTATACTGGAAATAATAATTAGCTAAAGTTATTCTCTGACATACAATGCTCTTGCTTTGCCAGCTCACTTCTGTCCTGCTGATATTAACTGTACCTGCCACCTGCTAAATACCTGCCAGTGAGCCAAGCTGGTTCAAGCCGATAAGGTCATGACAGAAAAAAGGCTCGGCATACTGAACATTTATCCTGCTGCCCAGATATCGCCCCTGTGCAGTTATACTTTCCAATACCGCACCAGCTTTAGCCGGTTCAGCGGCATATTTGTCCCAAAACTGGCTGCGATAAGCACTGATAGCATCAAGTTTCTTCTGCCAGAAGGCAGAGACATCCAGCAGAAAACTCGGCTCGATATTCACTCGCAGATGATTGCTGTAGTAGTATAATAATTTAGGCGTCCACCAGGGTTCATAAAGCATTGTTGTCTTGCTTAGCTTGGCAGTGAAACGAGCATCTTCCACCAGCTCACCACCATGTACATGGTCCGGATGGGCATCAGGCCGATAGGTAATAAAAATAATATGCGGCCGATATTTACGAATAGCCTCGGCTATTGTCCGGGTATATTCCAGATTAACCTGCAAGTACCGATTAGGCAGGCCCAGACATATCCGCTCCTTTACGCCCATAATTGCAGTAGCCGCATCGCGTTCAGCCAGGCGCATTTCCGGACTTCCCGCCGGGGTCGGCTCTCCATTGGTCAGCTCGGCAATGACAACTTCCCAGCCTTCAGAAAGCATTTTAACGATCGTAGCACCCATACCGATCTCAGCATCGTCAGGATGCGGAGCAAAAACCAGGGCTCTTTTTTGCAACTCTTGCATAATAGTCTATTCCTCTTTCGATCTTTATTTTATACATAACCGTTCACAAGTTTTGAAGAGCTAACCATGAACGGTTACTGTTATACCAGATAAGTATAGTCTATCTGTAACAGCTTTATCAACGCAAAAACCAAGCCGAATCTGTTGTGATACATTCCCGCCACACTGCTAACCGCACTGAGATATTTACCAGAAAAATCAGGAACAAAGCAAAAAACCGGTTGACAAAAGGAGAAAAAAACTATATTATTCCCTTTCTCTTGCCGAACTTAAAGTCCGGCGGCTGCCACTGTAGCTCAGTTGGTAGAGCTTCGGTTTTGTAAACCGATGGTCGAGAGTTCGAGTCTCTCCGGTGGCTGTATAGAAAAACCCTGTTTTTGACCTGAAAACGCAGTTTTTGGTTCAAAATCAGGGTTTTTTTGTGCCCTGTTTTTTTCCGATATTTCGGCAGATTTCGGCAGATTTTGGCAAATTTCGGATGATGGCGCGGATGATGGAAATTCAATTCCCAGAGATGATATATAATCCGTCCCGGTTGCCAATAACATGGTAGCAAAAGTACCTTATTTGCAGAAGTGCCACAAAATAACCTCAACCGGCAATAGTCAAATACCAGTTTTACCCGGCTGGCGTGTCATGGTTACATTACCTCAGGAAAAGTTCCGGCTTAACGCTGAAATACTCGCATAGTTTTTTGATATGGTTTTTACTCAATCCTCTCTGTCGGTTCAGGATAAGGCAGCCAAGTGTCCTGTTGCCAAGAATGCGACCAATATCTGACTTTGACAGACCGTTCTCATCAGCGAGAAACTGCAAAGCGTCAATACCATCGCCTTCTATTTCAATTGGATAATGTATGCTTTCATACTCTGTTATCAGCTTTGACAAGGCGGCCTTATAATCTTTCTGATCGGCATTTGGCTTTGAAATGTCTATGATAATACTCAGTGTATTCAAAGCGGTTTTATATGCCTTGTCGGTTTTGACAGGCCGCAGGTTATACAAAGTATTTATCAATTCGTCCCATGTATCAGGGATAGTGTTTTTTTCCAGTGTGGTATTCATCATATTACCTTCTTTTTAATAGCTGTAACCCTATATTTTTGAATAATCTGCATGAGTCAGTACGCATTGGGTAATGACAATACTGCCATCATAGTCAATAGCAGCTTTCAGGCGGTATTTATTGCCGCCAATATTAAACCATACCCGGTTTTTCTCACCTTTAACCATATCCGCAGAACTGAAAGTGTTCTTTATGTCAGAAAACTTTTTCCAGTCAACATTTCTGGTCATTTCAACCCATCGATATAGCGGTTTTTTGGCTTGTGGGTGTTTTTTAATGAAATTGTCTATTACTACAAGGCCGTGAACCTGCATATTACACTCCTTCCTTATTCATATAATGTACAATATTGAATACATTTTGTAAACAGCTTTCTGGTAAATCCTATTCCTGAACCATGAATCTGGGACGGACTGAATAAGTGCTGAAATAGCTTTTCGGATATGCTCTGGCAGTGTATTCCGGCGGTCAATTATCTGTTGTAAATATGCCGGGGAAATGCTTTTTTTGCGGAGTGACTGCCTGTAAAATGCTTTTTGCTTCACAACTATTTAATTTGTCAGTGGTTATAATTTTACTGCAACTCTTTTATCAACCGATGGTCGCAAGTTCGAGTCTCTCCGG
>JAFGDI010000205.1 GCA_016932145.1 Sedimentisphaerales bacterium | reverse complement strand
TGTATATTTGCATAGTTTTTATTAACTTACATACCCGGCGATAGCCGATCAGAGAAATATTATGATAAGAAGAAGTCTCGTACATGAAGGTTCAGGTCAGTTAACTTACGAAATTCGTGAAATAGTTAATGTCGCTAACGATCTCGAAAAGCTCGGTGTTGAAATTATATGGGAAAATATTGGCGATCCGATAGCTAAGGGTGAGCCTATGCCTCAATGGATTAAAGATATTATATCCGAGCTGGTTACCCAGGATGAAACCTATGGCTATGTTTCCACTCAGGGTGTGCCCGAGACCAGAGAGTTCCTCGCTGGTCAGGTCAATAAAAGAGGTGGGGCACAGATAACCGCTAACGATATAATGTTTTTTAACGGACTGGGTGATGCCGTTGCCCGTTTATTTGGCTTTATGAAGCGGGAAGCCAGAATTATTGGACCTTCACCTGCTTATTCCACTCATTCTTCAGCAGAAGCTGCTCATAGTGGTTATGAACATCTCACCTATGAATTAGACCCGAAAAATGGTTGGATGCCGGACCTGGTTGATCTTGAGAACAAAGTAAAATATAATGACTCGATCGCAGGTATTTTGCTTATTAACCCTGATAATCCTACCGGAGTTGTATATCCCAAGGAATTCCTCGAAAAAATGGTTGATATTGCCCGGCGTCACAAGGTAATTGTTATTTGTGATGAAATATATATACATATCTGCTATGGTGGCTATAAAACTGTTCATTTAAGCGAAGTTATCGGGGATGTCCCCGGTATCGCTCTCAGGGGAATAAGCAAAGAATATCCCTGGCCAGGTAGTCGCTGCGGCTGGATTGAAGTCTTTAATCAGGAGAAGCACCCGGAGTTTAAGGCCTATATTAACTCCATTATCAGTGCTAAAAGGCTGGAAGTCTGTTCTACCAGCTTGCCTCAGTATTCTATTCCCAGAGTTATTGGTGACCCAAGATACATACCTCATCTCGAGAGTAGAAAGGATATGTTTGAAAAGAGGGCTGACGAAATTTATGATGCCTTCTGTCAAGTGCCCGGTGTTACAATAGTTAAACCACATGGTGCTTTCTATGCTTCTATACTTTTTGATGAAGGTTTATTAAGTGATACTCAGGTTTTGCCGATAGATAATGATGAAGTTAGGCAGTATATAGAGAAAAAAGTTGTTGGCGCAGCACCAGACAAGAGATTTGTCTATTATTTGTTGGCCAGTACGGGAGTATGTGTTGTGCCCCTGACAGGTTTTTGTTGCAAAAAACACGGTTTTCGTGTTACATTACTGGAATGTAATGATGACAAACGGAGAAGAACCTGGCAGCTTATCTCTGATGCGATCAGACAATATACTAATAGCTGATATGGTTTATCTCCGTATGATAAACAGTTTCCGCTGAAGGATGATTAGATGCGCGTACTTGTAAAACGAGGCTTTAGCCTGATATATGACAAGAGGTTCGATAAAGGACCCGTAAATATAGGAAGACGACGGGAATGTCATGTCTCTCTGCCTGACAGGTCCGTTTCTCGTAAACATGCTATGATGCTGAAAGATCCCAGTGGTAACTGGTATGTCCAGGATATGGAATCTGCCAATCAGACTTTGGTTAATGGAAAACCTGTTTCGAGAGTACCATTATCCGAAGGCGACATAATAAGTATTGCAGATTTTACTATCGAAGTTCATTTCGATGACCCCTTGCCTGAAAATGACAATGAATTTCATCGCGAAGAACAGCAGGTTTTCGACCAAAGATTCAATTTGTCCGAGACTGTAATTGCTCACGATGTTAAAGAGTCAATTTATAGCTGTTCCTGTCGTTATGACCGGGTAGTCGAACTCGCGCCCCGTCATCTGAAAGATTTTTATGATATGAATCTGGCTTTGTTTAATCTCAATGACGAAGAATCGTTTCTTGAAATTTTCACCAGCCTCCTTAAAGATCAATTTCAGGCTGCTCATGTCTGGGCTGGGTTACGCGAGACTACTGCTGGTCCGCTTACCTGTCATTTTGGACGAGGACGAGGTGGGGCCAGGCTAGACATGACTGGTATGCCTGGCAAGCACATAATCCGTCAGGCGGTTGAAACAGAAAAATACATTCTTGTTCCCGACTTCTCAGATAGCTTCGCTCCGGAAGATACTCGCTTGCCTGATGCAGGGCATGTTCTTTCGGCTATGGCTGCTCCCATCGTAGCACCGATCGGCATTTATGGCATTATCTACCTTGATAACTGGCAGGACTGCCAGCCTTATGACCGACAGGATCTTGATTATCTGGCTTTGTTGAGTATTCAGATCGCTGCTTTTTCTGAGAAAATAGGTTAAATCTTCTGAATAATTGCCTGTTTACGCACTCTTGCTTTTAGGCTTTTATTCTGTTTTTTTACCTGTACCGGCCAAATTGTGCTTTATGCATCAGTAAGTCACATCCGTTATTACAGCAGATAATTGCAAGTGTTATTGTCCGAGTTTTGCAGGGGGTTGTGTTGAAAAAAAACTTCATTCTATATATCATTCTTTTCTATCTGACTTCCATCCTTTCTGCGGGTGATACCGAATCAAGTCGCAGACTGTCTGGTATGGCTCGTGCCTTGTGGTCGCCGGTTGATCTGCACACAAAGGGAATTGTCAGTTCCACTATGACAAAATCGCAGATCGATAACAGTGTCCGGCAGGCCATCGTCTGGCTGGAAGCAGCACAAAGGCTCGATAGCTCCAATAAATTGATACTGGCTGATCTGGAGTATTTATATCGTTCAGAAATGGTTGATGATCCCGGGCGAGCCATTAAGGCTCTTACTGCCTATAGTAATTACCAGCCCGAAGATAATCTCTGTGTTAGTAATTGGATGCATTATTGTCTGGATAAACTCGATCAGCAGTCACAGCGTGAAGATTATATTAATTCAATGCTGGAAAATCTTCAGCCATATCCAAAAGTGCAATCAGAGATGATAACTCTGCTCGGTGTTTATGCTGCTCAGCAGGGGCAACTTGATCGGGCGGCTTCTCTATTTGAGTTTGCCTGGAAGGTGTGGCCATACAATCTTGATGCTGGTGCCAAATTACTGGCACTTCCTCGCCCTGAAATATCAGATACTGAGGGCCAGATGACTGACCTGGAGAAACAGGAGCTAAGTTACCAATTTGAACAGCAAGAGCAGTTTCGCACCGTTTACTTTTTGGTTATGTCTTTGCTGGCTGATCCGGCTAATGTCGAGGGCGCTCTTGATCTGGCTGATATTCTTTTTGATCTCAATAAATTTGCCGGGGCTCAGCTCTGCTACGGCCATGCTGTGGCTCTCCTGACAAAAGATAGTCATATGGTAAATCCCAATGAACTTACCGGTATCAGGTTCAAACAGGCAGTTTGCGCCTATAATATTAAAGACTATAAACTTGCCCATAATATCCTGACTGAAATATTGAAAGTTTCACCGGCAGATATTCCTGCTGCTGCTTTTGCTATTATGGCCATGAATAAAATGGCTGATAGTGTAAATGCACTCCAGTTTACTGACGATTTTTTAGCCAGCCCAGATATACAGGCAATAGCTCAGGCGCCAGACCGGCAGGGCGGCCTTGATCTCGCCTGGTTATATGCTTTTGCCCTGGATGATAATACTAAGGCTTACGAACTTATACAAAAGGCAGGACCTGATACCAATGATATTTCCCCGCCATTACTCGCTTACCTCCAGGTCTTATCTGGTCTTATTACCACATCTGAAGATTTTCTTGATAAGTATGAATTAAATACGCCTGCTAATATGTTTGCCCTGGCAAAACTGTATTCTGCTAATGGTCAGTTTGAAAAGGCCTATGAGCTGTGCCAACTGGCATTAAATTACTCCCCGGGTGTCTTGTATGCGAAAATAAACGAGCTGGTTATTAATATCAGAGAACAGGCTGGTATAAGTTACTCTGAAAGCACGGATATGATCGATGTAGTGGTGTCGAAATTGAATTTTCAGCAACTTTCTCTGGCCATACAGCCGGAGCTGTTTTTACAATGCAATAGCCGGACCGCCCGAAAGATATATGAGTATGGTGAAGATATCTTACTTGATGTTTCTGTTGTAAATATTTCCTCGTTTGAGCTACCTTTGGGGCCAGATGCCTTTTTTGACCCTTATGTCTATTATCAGGCTAAAGTTACTCCAGAGATACCGGGGGTAAATTCTCAAGCAATAATAGTGCCGCTGGGCTTATCTTATCTGTCGCAAGTGCCGGTTTTAAGACCGGGTTTTGCTAATAGCTATCAACAAGTTATCAGTTCCGGGCCGATAGGGCAGATAATAAATGAATCGCCCCAGATTGCCTTTGAGATAGTTTTCGATTGTATTCCAGCTCCGCTTATTAATAAAGAAGGAAAGCTGATTTCTGCCTGCCCGACATTAGTCAGCAGTTCTGAACCAGTCGAGCGCGTAGCCTTTATCCCCACCCCGCAGCGTTTGACTTTGTACTATAAGATGCTCCAGAATGGTAAAGAGCAGGAAAAAATCCAGGCTGCTATTCTCTTTGTTGGTTTACTTAAAGAGTCTATTGCCAGTCGCGAGGGAAAACTCGCTTATAAGCCGCGGATCGTTGACTATGATAAAACCTTAAATGCCTTATTGGCAAACCTCAACGACAGCAGTTGGCAGGTGCGAGCATGGACAGCCCATAGCCTTGATGGCTTATTAAATGACAAGAAGATAGTTAATGCCTTATCTGCTCTTTTAAAGGACCCAGATTGGTTTGTCCGCCTGATGGCTCTCAATACCCTGAAAAACTCAGTCAGGATCGATACTGTGATTGATTGGTTTGCACAAAACGAAACCGATCCAACCATACAGCGACAGATTAGTTTATGGAATAACACACCCTGGTCTGTTGAACCCTTGCCATTTACTTTACCAGAAGCTAAGCAATAATTGATAGCAATAACTGCTGTTACAGTCTTATGCTCACACTGCGCGAGTGTGCATCAAGTCCTTCTACTCTGGCGATTGTTTCTATGTTCGCAGCCGCTTTTTTTAGAGAGTTTTTGTCATAACTGATTATGCTGCTTTGACGCAGAAAATCATTTACATTAAGCGGGCCAAAGAGCTTTGCTGAACCCCCGGTTGGCAGCGTATGACTTGGCCCGGCATAATAATCGCCGCAGGCAACGGGTGTCTCCTGGCCAATAAAAATAGCTCCGGCATTGATTATCTGCCCGGCTATGACATCTGGCTCTTTACACTGTATCTGTAAGTGTTCCGCTGCAAAATCATTGGCCAGATCTATGCACTCAGACATACTCTCGCCGACAACTATCAGGGAATCTTCCGTAATACATTTGCGCGTAGCCTCAGCACGACCCAATTGTTCAATTTGCAATGATAACTCTTTGCTTACTCCCTGAGCTAGTTGCATTGAGTTTGTGATCAGCATAGAGCTGCCCGGTGCGTGTTCTGCCTGACTGAGCAGGTCAGCGGCTACATATGCCGGCTTCGCCGATTCATCTGCCAGTACAAGTACATCACTCGGACCGGCAAAACTGTCAATGTCAACCAGACCGAAAACTTCCTTTTTGGCCAGTTGACCCCAGATATTGCCCGGACCTACTATTTTATCTACCCGACCAACTGATTCTGTGCCCCAGGCCAGGGCGCC
>JAFGDI010000204.1 GCA_016932145.1 Sedimentisphaerales bacterium | reverse complement strand
TTGATTACCTGCGCAGTGTCGGGCTGAATTCATCTGATATTGTTGCCCGCATCTCCAGCAGGTCAATGCTGGCCGAGATATTATTAGCAATGGGCTTTGCCAGTGAAGAGCATAATAAAATATATTCACTATTGGATAAGATGCCCAAAGTGTCACCCCAGGCCTTTGCCGAAATGGTCGCCGAGCAGATAACCGATGCCCATCTGCGCGAAGAGTTCATGAAACTGCCGGCACTAAAGACGCTGGCTGATGTTGATGCTGTAGCGACCAGTGATGGAGCCAAAACTGCCCTGTCCGAATTACGCGAGCTCTATGCCATACTGGAATCTATGGGCGTAGCTGACTACTGTAAATTCGACATTCAGATCGTGCGTGGTCTGGCATATTATACCGGTCCAGTATTTGAGATCTTCGACCGAAGTGAATCGTTGCGTGCTATTTGCGGCGGTGGGCGTTATGACAGTCTGCTGACCATCTTAGGCGGCCCGAAAGTGCCGGCAACCGGTTTTGGCATGGGCGATGTCGTGCTGGAGATATTATTACGGGAGAAAGGTCTGTTACCAGAGCTTACCAGTACGATCGATTATTTTGTGATCGATGCCGGTGCTGAATTATTTGATCGCACCCTGAAACTGGTATGCGATATTCGCCAGCGCGGCCGGTCCGCTTCATTCAGTTATAAACGGCAGAACCTGGGCAAAAACTTCAAACTGGCTGACAATCAGAAAGCCCGCTATGCCATAGTAGTTGGCCAGGAGACCATCGACCGCAATGAGATAACCATAAAAGAGCTAGCCAGCGGCGAGCAGCGAGTAATGGCAATAGCTGAATTCCTTGGCTCACTATAATCTCATGATCTTTATATTCTTGTTTTTGCCAGATGTCAAAAATAAAAAAGCAGTGGGCCATATTCTTCATAACCCACTGCTTCATTCCGAATAAAGAACCAGACATTATATCAGTACTCAATCACAGAATGTTTTATCCTGTTATTGCTTCTGTCAAATCATTTACCAGATCGCGTACCTGCTCTGCCTGAGAAGAAAGCTCATTAGCAGCGGAAGCACTTTCTTCAGAACTGGCGGCATTGGCCTGGGTAACCCTGTCGATATCAGCGACAGCCTGATTTATCTTGGCAATATTATCAGCCTGATCCTGACAAGAAACATCTATCTCTTCGAGCATGGTTGCTACCTGATTGATAGCCGAAGATATTTCTGTAAGATTATGGTCAACATCGGTACTAAGCTTAACACCATCACCGGCGCTGGTAACGGCATCGGCTATCATACTCGATGTCGTACGGGCCGCCTCAGCCGAGCGTAGGGCCAGATTGCGTACCTCTTCAGCAACAACAGCAAAGCCTTTGCCAGCCTCGCCGGCGCGAGCCGCTTCAACAGCCGCATTCAAAGCGAGCAGATTAGTCTGAAATGCAATTTCATCAATAACCTTAATTATCTTTGAGGTCTCTTCTGAGGTCGCCTGTATTCTGGCAATTGCATCATTCATTTTATTCATAGCTTCGGCGCCATGAGTAGCAGCATGAGTAGCCGAATCTGCCAACTGATTAGTTTCACGACTTACCTGAGCATTACGATTTATCGAACTGGTCATATCCAATACACTTGAGGTTGTCTCAGCCAGACCACTGGCCTGATCACTGGCACCTTCTGCCAATACCTGGGACGATTGCGATACCTGCTCAGCAGCCACAAATATCTGCTCTATACTATCCCTGATAATACTGACAGAGGTATTGATAAGACCTTTAATGCTATACCTCATATATATTATCGCACATATGAAGATTAACAAAATAGCACCACAGCTCAGAAGCACATTCATCATCGAGCTCTGCTCTTGCCTGGCCATTGCTTTTTCATAACTGTAAAACGATACCAGTAAGACAGATATTGTTAATACTGCCATAGCGATCATGGTACAGGTGATTTTTTTCATCAGACTCATATTTCTTCCAGCCATTAGTTTCTATTGCCAATAGTCAGAAATTCACAATTAAACATTCCATACTAACTTATCGTCTAAAAAAGAGGACTGTTTAGTTCATTCTGGAAAAGATTGTAAAAAAAAGCTGATAAATGAAAAAAGAAATATTAAGAGTAGAAATACTGATAAAAAGATAAGTGGCCGACTATATTATAGGACTAGTGCCGTATCAGAGTCTTTCATAGCGAATAACTGCTTTCCAGATACCATTGATCTTTTCAGCCGGTATGAACAATGGTACATATCGCTGATTTCGCGGCTGGAGCCTGATAATATTGTCCGGCTCAAAATATACTCTCTTAAAGGTTGACTCATGTGGGTCAGTAAGCCTGACAAAGCAATCGTCGCCATTTTCGACCTGTCTATTAGGCGAGAAAATAACAATATCACCTTCATTAAATTTAGGTGTCATAGAATCACCCGATACCCTAAGAGCAAAGGCATTGGGGTCATGCAGGTCCGGGCAGCGAACGAAATCATCGGCCCCACCTGCCGGGTAGTCAAGATCGGTATAGCCCACAGGATACCCCGCAGAAACCTTATTGATAATAGGTATCATCTTGCCGGGATATTTATCTGCCGGTCCGGGCTCAGATATATTTGACCTTAACTCAGCCAGCCCCTGACTGCCCTTTATCTGCTTGTCATCAATTAACTTACGAATTAGAGAACGCAGTCTGGTATTTTCCGCCTGCCCCTGAGCAATACAATGCTTAATATCTGCGGGCACTCTCTCCATATGAGCAATATGCAGTAAAAAACCCCGCTCAAAACCGAGATGATCTTCTAACCGAACCAGCAGGTCGTCACTGGGCGGATTTTTCACCTTGCCCGTCTCAACCGTTGACAGATATGGCTTGCTAAACTCAGTAAGCCTGGCCAATTCGTCCAGAGTTATCCCGAGCTTCTCTCGCTTCTGCCTGATTATAGTTCCTAAAGACATATCAATAATTCTTATATAAACAATTGAGAATATGATAGATACGACAGGAACCCCCGGCTTTGCCTTTGACCTTCACCCTCTCCTGTCAGATCAAAGGAAGCCCATCCCTGGGCCCCTTTCGTCGCGTCATGCGGCGTTCGAGGATAGTTGCCAGTGGCCAGGCCACCACAAAAACCTCTCTCTACTTTCCGAAAACTCTCCGACTATCTACTTTCAGTAAGCTCTCGGTCTATGTACTTCTACTATACTCTCTGGCTCTTTACTGCGTATAAACGCAGAACAGTTACGGAAATAAACAAAGCTGATTTCTGGCTATGTTTACTCACTAAAAGAAATATACACCACAAATGTTTGTTAGTCAACAAACTTATACATATTTAAGTTATATTTTCAATTATTAATTTGCCATGTTAGATTTTATGTGCTATATATTTGTTAGATAGTTATCTAACATAGAGAGAAAACAATACAAACAACTAACAGGGAGCTATATATGGACAAGCAAGCCTATATAGAAAAGTTTGTTTCCAGTGAGCAGTTGCCCCCAAGAAATGAACTGTATCAGCAGGCGTTAGAAAGAGTGTATCTGCTAAAAAAGCCAGATCGCTGCTTTATGGAATTATATCTGCTGCATGGTCTGAGTATAAGAGAGATCGCCGGGCTCACGGGCCAGTCGCGTCTGGTAACCACCAGTAAGGTCTGTCGGATAATTAAAGCTATAACGGGCAACAGGTATCTGCTGATCTATGCCCGACGAGAGAAATTAACCCAGCTAGAACTGGACCTGGCCTATGATAGCATAATTTTGGCCCTGGGCTACAGATCGCTCAGTATGAAGTACAACATAAGCCAGCATAAAGTCAGAAGCATTCTCAGGAAGCTGGCAAAGATAACTACAACAGAGAAATCCAGGAATCAACACCTTTAGACTATTAGTTAAAAACCAGATATTATCCAGGGAAGGAAAACAAAATGACTACATACAACATTACCAGAAATTATAACATTGCCGTTCCATGTTCCAACAGAACCAGAGCTATTGCCAGCATGTTCGGCATAGCTCAGCCGGTGATCGCACGCAAGAGTGTTGTCGCTGATCTGCCTCTTTCTATTGTGCCCGGCGGTATTACCCATATCATCGGGCCAAGCGGTTCTGGCAAGACAACTATCTTACAATCGCTCAAGAAAAAACTGACCGATGACAAAGTTAGTTTCGCCGATATTAACCATCAGCACTTCGATCATAATATTCCACTTATCGATTGCCTGGACAAACTGTCATTAGAGGCGGCGATCAAGCTACTAAGTAATTTCGGGTTGGCAGAGACTTCGCTCATGATCGATTCTTATCGTCATCTCAGTACCGGGCAACAATATCGGTTTCGTCTGGCCAGTGCATTTTCATTAAAGCCGGCGGTTATTATTGCTGACGAATTCTGCTCCTGCCTGGACGAGATAACCGCCTCGATCATTGCCTGCAATATCAGGCACATGGTCAACAAACTGCAAATATGTTTTGTTGCCGCCGGGGTCAGCAGCACTCTCAATGATTTCCTGCTGCCTGATACGATCATTAATAAATCGCCCGGGCTTGCATATAGCATAGAGTAGAGACACTTCATAATACGCCGCAGACAGGTATCAATAAGAAAGGAAATACCTATGAAAGACCTTTACTCAGACCTTGAGTTGATAGCAGGCACAAGAGAAAACTGGCAGGAGTTTGCCAACTGGCATTATCGCTCTGATCGACTGTGGTTTGCTGACCGTATCTTTATGTTCAGACATAAAAGTGGGACGACCGCCGCAATTGTAATCTATAGCTTTGCCCATGCCAATAATCGCATAAGAAGCACAGCACTTAGCCAACTGAAATATATGCAGATACCCAACTGTCAAAATCTCAGAATGATAAATCACGACTTTCGCACTATCTCACGCGTAGTTGTCAGGCCAGAATTTCGAGGCATAGCACTGGGCTCTGAACTTATCAAGAGAACTATGCCTCTGCTTGATGTTCGGTTTATCGAAGCGATAGCGGTAATGGCGAATTTCTCTCAGCTATTTTGCCGGGCCGGCATGCAGGTATATAATCAGCAACCAAACAAGCATATAATAAACGCACGCAAGTTTATGCTCAAATATCAGCTTGATGATAATCTGCCAACAACGACACTGATTAACAACATACTTACACGCGAGCCAGAGGAGCAAAACAGTATCGTCAGATATCTGTATAATTTTTGTTGTCACTACAAGCGCTCACTACGCAGCAGAGAACCAGACATAACTATGCTGTCAGATTATCTCGACATAATACGATTTCAACTGGCAACCGCACCGGCATATTACCTCTATGATAAAGCAGGGGCTATAACAGTTAAACAGCATACGAAATCATAACCGGCAAAAAATACAAAGGAGATAACACCATGCTCAGCAGGAAATATCGCAACATAGCAGATGCCGTTTTCCGGGCTGTTCCTGACGAAGTGATATGTTCGTCAAACAAGATCAGCCGGGAGAAATTTCTCGACTGCTTTGTCAATACAGAGTTTTGCGACTATATGGAACTATTGCACAAAAAGGAAATAATGCAGACCCGGTTCAATCTGGTACGACATGGGGCTCAGGCCGGGAAACAATTAGTTTCTCTCTTGAGTAACGAAAAAGACGATATTGCCCGTAAAGCTGCTGTTGACATATTGGCCAAGTGCCTGGAAATCATTAAATCTTGTCGGGAAGAGAAACCAGAAATAACACAGAATGACTGTGAGATTTCAGAAGAGCAGGCGAGAAATATGCTGGCAATTCTGGCAGATGGCATAAAAGCACCTGACAGCGACAAGGACTAATCGCGAATGAACAATACTACCATAGCAACCGAACAACAACAGATAAACGCTAACTGATTGATTGGTGGGCGAGACTACGCCGATTCATAACTCCAATTTTTTTATACAGTTAACTATCAGCGAAATCTATCGCTTCTCTTATCTGTTTTGGGCCGGGCTACAAGTAGAATAACTGTCACCATCGCGATTACATATACCCAGGTGGGCATAGAAGCGCACCAGTTGGTAAATGACTCTATGGCATTGGCCTCAAACATTAAATTAATTGTAGCACGAAAATGAACAACGAACATAGAAAAATGAATTCGGTACTCGCCCGTCTGCGTCTGAGTAAGCCCCGGAACAAAGCAGAGCTTTATGCCTGGCTGCATGCCTATCTGGGAGTAACAGTGCCGCGCAAGCGCCTGTGCCCCCATCATGACAGCCCATTTGACTATCTGGCCCATAGTTTTTTGGCAGTGAAGAACCAAAGCCAGGATATAATCGTCTGGGCTAATCGCGGCGGAGGTAAGACTATGCTCGGAGCGATAAGCTCAATACTCGATTGCGTTTTTAACCCACATTGCAGTGTGCGAATATTGGGCGGCTCCGAACAGCAGGCACAACAGATGTACGGGCATGTCAGGCAGATATTGGCTGACCGATTCGACGATATGGTGCTGGGAAAAATTACCGCCCGTCGCTGCCGGTTCAATAATAACTCTGATGTACAGATACTGACCCAATCGCAAAGCTCGGTTCGCGGCCAGCATGTGCAGCGTCTGCGATGCGACGAGGTGGAGCTCTTTGACCCGGATATCTGGCAGGCGGCCCAGTTCATTACCCAAAGTGCATATAACATACCAGCCAGACTTGAGGCACTGTCAACTATGCACCTGCCCTTTGGACTGATGAATGAACTGGTGAATAATGCAGCCTCTGACCAGACGCGGGTGTTTCGCTGGTGCTTAATGGAAGTGCTCGAAAAATGCACCGAGAGGAACTGCTCACAGTGCTATCTTGCAGAAGATTGCCAGGGGCGGGCCAAACAGGCTGACGGTTACTTTGCTATCGACGATGCTATCGCACAAAAGAGGCGTGCATCGAAAAAGAGCTGGCAAAGTGAAATGCTCTGCCTGCGGCCGTCAATGGAAGATGTGGTTTTTGCTGAGTTCGACCCGAAGCGACATGTTCGACCCATCGCACTTGACCACAATGCACAACTGTATCGCTCGTTCGACTTTGGCTTTAGTAATCCGCTGGCCTGCCTGCTGATACAAGTAACAGGCGAAATGGTCTTCGTTCTCGATGAGCATATATTGTCTCGCACTACCCTGAGCGAACATGCTAAATTGATCAAGGGGAAATGGCCATATAAATTCTCCGATAATTACTGTGACCCGGCAGGCAGGCAGCACAATGAGATAACCGGCACCTCACCTGTCAGCGAACTGGCGGCTATGGGCATTATCTGCAATTCAAGGCCAACCCGGATCAGTGATGGCATAGACCTAATTCGCGACCATCTGCTGGCGGGCGATGATACGATCAGACTTTATATCGACCCAAAGTGCAAGGGACTTATCGCCGCCCTGCAATCGTTGCGATATAAACGCAATGCGGGCAATATTACCGAACTGCCCAATAAAGACGGCATACACGACCATGTTATTGACGCCCTGCGATATTTCTTTGTCAACCGGTTCGGTGCGGATATGACCGCAAGCGGGAGATGTTATTGACCATGCAACTTAATCGCAGTATAATAATTGTACTATGTCAAACAAAGAATTATATACTAAAGCGGTAAAGATTATACCTGGCGGAGTTAATTCGCCGGTTCGTGCTTTTAAATCGGTTGGCTGTGAGCCAGTGTTTATTCGCTCGGCTTCTGGCTCTAAGGTAACGGACGAGAACGGCAAGACCTACATCGATTATATCGGGTCATGGGGGCCGATGCTCGTGGGCCACGCACACCCGTCGGTAACGGCTGCTATCTGCCAGGCGGCAGCTAACGGCACGAGCTTTGGCGCAGCGACGGCGGCTGAGGTAACTCTGGCAGAAAGAGTTATCTCGTTTTTCCCGTCGATAGAAATGCTGAGAATGGTAAACTCTGGTACTGAAGCGACCATGAGTGCCCTGCGTCTGGCACGGGCGTTCACCCGTCGCGATAAGTTCATAAAGTTCGCCGGCTGCTATCATGGCCATGCCGACAGCTTTCTGGTATCGGCCGGTTCCGGTGCACTGACGCTGGGTTTACCCGACTCACCAGGTGTTACCGCTGGTGCTGCTGCTGATACACTGATCGCTCAGTTCAATGATATCAATTCGGTTGCCAGTCTGATAAAAGCTCACCCCGGCGAAATAGCGGCTGTGATCGTTGAGCCGGTGGTCGGTAATGCCGGGCTGATTTTACCAGTCGATAATTTCCTGAGTAAGCTGCGCGAGCTGACCGCTGCTAACAATATCCTGCTGATCTGCGATGAAGTAATGACCGGGTTTCGCGTTGCGCCGGGTGGTGCGCAACAGTTGTATAACATTAAGCCAGACCTGACCACGCTGGGTAAGGTGATCGGCGGCGGCCTGCCCGTCGGTGCTTTTGGCGGACGGGCGGACATCATGCAGATGCTCGCTCCTGCCGGGCCGGTATATCAGGCAGGGACGCTAAGCGGCAACCCCCTGGCAGTTGCCGCGGGGCTGGCTACACTGGAACTGCTTACAGATGAATTCTATACAAAACTGGAACAGACCTGTCTGACATTTGAAAAAGGCTTGATGAAAATACTGGCAGATAAAAAACTCAACTATCAATTCTATCGTGCCGGAGCTATGGCCTGCCTGTTCTTCACTGATAAACCGATCAGCAGTTTCGCCGATGCTAAAACCGCCGACATAGCGGCCTTTAATAAGTGCTATGCTAATATGTTAAGCGAAGGAATACTAATGCCACCCAGCCAGTTCGAGGCTTTCTTCTTCTCGGGGGCTCATAGCAGCGAAGATATAAATACGACATTAAAATCGCTCGCAAACTCACTATGAATAAGTGCAGCCAACCAAGACCGTAAGACCCAGTTAAATCAGCCCGTCAGGGCGGTATAGATTCTGCCATCAGATTCTATACCACCCTGACAGGCAATGAGAAGGAAGGTTTTACTCAATCCAGTATTCAGCTATTTTCGCCATGTCCATCAGATCAACAAAGCCACTACCGTTGATATCTCCGGCATTAGCAGGGGCATAGGCCAACCAGTTATTACACAGCATTTCCAGGTCGGCAAGACTGACTCTGCCGCTATTGTCAATATCAGCGATAAGCTGAGCTATATAATCGCCTGTCTGATCGGCAACAGCCGGGAGAGCAAACACCGGCGATACCATACTGTAGTCGGTTTTTTCCGCCGAGATCAACCCGGTCCATTCATACGGAACGGCAACCTGATAGAAGCCGTCAGCACTGGTTATCGTCTCACTGCCGCCATTATCGGCGGTTACCACAACTCCAGCAATTGGTTCGGCCAACACATTTTTGACATAGCCTGACATGCTGGCGTTAATAGTCATCGTATCTGACAGAACCGGACTTCCGATATGAGTAGCTGAGAATGGTATAACTCTGGCCTGCCAGGAATCACCAACAGCGGTTTCTTTGGCAGCAATAATATCATTATTACCAGTACCAGCATTATACATTGCCGCGATCTGCTCACCGGACAAAGCGCAATTATAAACGCGGGCATCGTCAATGGTTCCGAGCCATAAACTGCCGTGATTATGCGAGCCAACCAGAACAGTTGCATCTGTTACACTATTGGGAGCTGTGCCGCGACTGACCTCAACGCCGTTTTTATAGAGTATCATACGACCGGTAGCAGCGTCAAAGGTAACAGCTGCAAAATACCAGGTATTGATATTCATTTTCACTGTATCCTGAACAATGAACCACGAACTATCATGACCGGCACTTAATTTATTTCCCACTGACTGAGGGACCCAGAAGGCATGACCGCCAGCAACGCTATCGCCGGAAATAATGTTGTTGTTTCCCGAGTCGCTGGTCCGATATATCCAGGCCATCTTAGTATAAGAAGCAGTAGTGGGTAACTTTTCGCCAGCAGAAATATGGTCGCCGGTACCATCAAATCTATAAGCACCATTTCCATCATGGCCAGCTGTTGCCGACCACACAGGATTGCCAACAATAGCACCTAAACTGCCCGGATTGGCAATATCTCGTAATGAATTAGTTACGCCGCCTTCCATGGGCATATAAAAGTTTAACAGCGAGCTATCAGACTCATACCAGATAGCAGCAGCCGTCGTTGCTGCGCCTGAGAGATTATATTGGCATAAGATATCGTCGCTATTAATATCGTTACCTGAAGTTGAAGCCAGGACAAGCGAGTCAACACCCAGAGCAACTTCGCCACCAATAGTAACAGTATTTGACTGACGGGTCACCCCCGGCTCAATATCTGAAAATGGTGTTACCCTGGCCGACCAGGTTTCGCCATCCATAGTTTCAGCAGCAGCGATGATATTATTATTGCCAGTGCCGCCGTTATACATCGCTGCGATCTGGGCACTGGAAAGCGGGTAATTATATACGCGGGCATCGTCAATAGTTCCTGCCCACAAATGACCATTATTAAATGAACCGATCGCGATGGTTGTGTCAGTTACACTATTTGAAGAAGTAGCTTTGCTGACCTGCACACCATTTTTATAGAGGACCATCTCATTGTTGGCCGCATTGAAGGTCACCGCTACAAAATACCAGGTGTTAAGGTTGAGCATTGCCGTATCCTGAACGGTAAACCAGGCACCATTATGCCCGGAGCTTAACTTGTAACCCTGAGATGGCGGAGCCCAGAAGGCATGACTGGCAGTATTGGTATCGCCGGATATGATATTATTATCTGCGCCATCGGCTGACCTGTACACCCAGGCAGTTTTAGTATAAGATGCGAGCATCGGAAAGTTTTCACTTACGGTAATGCGGTCATCAACACCATCGAATCTGAAAGCACCATGGCCATCGTGACCGGCAGTAGCCGACCAGAGGGGATTGCCCGCAAAGGTTGCTGTAACTTCATTACCGGAATAATCGCAAAGGGCGTTAGTTGCCCCGCCTTCCATGGGCATATAGGCACACATCGCCGGAGCATCGCACCGATACCAGGCAGTAGCGGCAGCGATGGAAGTACCGGTCAGGTCATAGCTGCACAATATATCTTCATTGCCTAGGTTCTGACCAGAGGCAGATGCGACCGAAAGGTTTTCCATGCCGGCACTATTGCCGATCTTAACGGTGTTCGTAATAATGTCACTGACGGCCTGACTGGTGAATGTTATCACTGTAGCCTGCCAGATCTCATCGTCTGCGGTCTCATCGGCAACGATCTTATCATTATTGCCCTGACCATAATTATACATAGCTGCGATCTGCTGACCTGATAAGGCACGATTATATACTCTCGTATCGTCGAGTGTGCCTACCCAGCCATTATCCTGCCTGAACGCGCCAATCAGCAGATTGTCATCGGTTACATCATTAGCCGATGTGGCCTGATCGACCTCAACGCCATTTTTGTAGAGTACCATCTCACCTGTTGTCGCATTAAAACTGACTGCCACGAAGTACCAGGTATTTAGCTCCAGACTGGCTGTGTCCTGAACGGTGTTCCATACGCCATTATGACCGGCACTTAATTTATAGCCTTCTGTTGCCGGAGCCTGGAAAGTGTGGCTGCCCGAATCGCTATCGCCGCAAATAATACTGTTCTGTCCACCATCAGCACTTCTGTACACCCATGCAGTCTTAGTATAAGATGCACCAACGGGGAAATTCATGCTGGTCTGGATATGACCTGTTCCATCAAAGACAAAAGCTCCTCGGCCATCATGCCCGGCAGTTGCCGACCAGCTTACATTACCATTGGTTATGCTGATGACATTGTTACCAGAGTAATCGTTCAGAGCATTTGTTTCTGAACCTTCCATAGGCATATATAGTTCCATAATGGGATTGCCGGAAATTGACCAGGAAGTCGCTATGGCCGAAAAACCTTTACCAGCCATATAGCTACAGATCAGATCATCATCAGTAGTATGTGCAACTGACGATGTTTTAAGAGATACATTATAGATAGAGTTATCGAGAATAGAGGTAACAGCATTAAGCCAGACACCAGCCATTTTGATATAGCCGCTATTATTGGGATGAGCAACATCAGCCATATCGCCGGGATAGCTCAGGGCATTATACATGTCAACCAGCTTAATACGGTCGCCATTGGCCAATCTGGTATTATACAAGTTTGCTATGGCAGTGTAATAATCAGCCGTTACCTGGATCTGAGCAGCGGTAGCCTTACTATGTTCCAGATCAATTATCTGGGCCAGCACTACGGTAATAGGTGTGTTATGACTATTTTCATAGGCGTCGATCAGATTGAGGATCTGATTAACCTCAGCGGCAACATCAACTGCCGGCTGGAGATCATGCCATAAGTCATTAGTGCCAATATGGAGCAGGACAACATCAGGGGGAGTGGCTACCAGCCAGTTTGCGATATTATCCCTGATCTGATTGGTACGCCAGCCACCATGACCTTCGTGATTTCTATCAAAATCAGTTGGAACCCCATGAGTCTGACTACCTACAAAGTCAACGCTATAGCCCTGACTGACCAGAGAGCGGTATAGCGACCTGCGATATCCGGTACTATCACTACTGCCTGAGACGCCCTCAGTAATGGAATCACCCAGCGGCATTATCCGAACCGCAGCAGAGCTGGTGGAAAACATAAACATCGACAGGAAAAGACTCATCACACAGTTGCACAATTTCCGTTTCATACAAAACCTTTCTCTCATTAGAATTATTGCTACACACCTCTTAAAACAGAGTCGAGAAAATTATGCCTTGACTGTGCATACTGATTCTCCGTTTCAACTCTATATATTAAAAACAGTTGAAACATTTGATTTTCTATTCAAAAAATATTATTTATTATTAACTTTAGCTATATTAAGCGGCAGAAATAGCATAAAAATTACGCAGTTTGGTGGCTCAGATAATACTGCCCTTAAAAAAATCTGGCAAATCCAGACCATTAAGCCGTAATTCCTTGACAAATAACAAGTTGCGATTGCTTTGTTCCTGTTGACCAATACAACTGGCGGCTTACGCTGATATTAAACTGGTTTAATGTGTGTATAAGACAAATACATTGGAAAATGCGACAGGAAAATTACAAGTATATAAAATCCAGAAAAATATCATAAGCATATTATATATATACACTTACATAGATTAGCGGTTATTTATAAACATCTTCCATCACAATTATTAGCGAAAACATCTTGTATTTCCCGTCCCTCCGTCTAAAATGCAATTGGATTGCATATTAGACGGAGGTTGCTATGTATATAAAGCGAACATTGACCCAGATCATAAACTCAGTTGGTTATCAGTTCCCGGCATTACTGATTACCGGCCCCCGACAGGTTGGTAAGACGACCTGCTTGCAGCTATCTGCTGATAGCGGTCGGGCTTATGTAACTATGGACGACACCAAAGAGCGTATTATGGCGAAAAATGAGCCGGAATTGTTCCTGCAGCGATACCCCGGTCCGATCCTGATCGACGAGATACAATATGCCCCGGAACTGCTGCCTTATATTAAAATGGCGATTGATAGCGGTCGCAAGAAAGGCGAGTTCTGGCTGACCGGCTCGCAGCAATTTCACCTGATGGCAGGAGTGACTGAGTCGCTGGCGGGCAGGGTGGCGATATTGCAATTACTGGGTTTTTCCAGTAGAGAGCTCGATGGTCAT
>JAFGDI010000203.1 GCA_016932145.1 Sedimentisphaerales bacterium | reverse complement strand
TATATCTCGATAGTAGTTTGCCAGCTTTGCTGGCAACTCAGGTGACAGGCAAGATGCCTGTCCTACTATTTGTCGTGAACGGTTACCAATAATTGATGCTCTGACTGTATCGGGTCACATAGCAAATACCATTATTTCTTTTGAAGTATCAGGGTATCAGGCAGGAAGCCAGACAGAAATGGTTGTGCCCTTACCTGGCTCACTTGCCACATCTATCTTGCCGCCATGATTTTCCACTACTATTCTGTGGACAATATCCATACCGAGCCCCAGGCCTTCGCCTGCCCCCTTGGTAGTAAACAGCGGTTCAAAAAGCCTGCTTTTAACTTCTTGCGTCATACCACAGCCATCATCAGATATCTCGACAAGAACACCATTATCTTTACGACAAGCCTTCACGCCCAACTTGCCGCTGCGGTTCATAGCATCGATAGCATTTTGCAGCAGATTGGTCCAGACCTGATTAAGTTCATCGGGGTAACCATCGATCAAAGGCAGGTCCTCTTCATAATCAACTTCCAGCCTGATCGAATATTTTATCGCGTTATAAAATAAGGTCAGAATATTTTCCAGATTGAATTTAATATCAACTTTTTCCTTCATAACCGATCCATCTTCATTACTGGCACCTTTACGAATATAATTGTTAAGGGCCAGTATTATCTTAGATGCTTTTTTTACGGCCAGCTCAATAGTATCACAAGAGACAAACGCATCAACTATCGAGAGCATAACATTGAGCAGCTCCATTGCGTCTTTCTCTTTGAGAAGAGGGACATAGCCTTCATAGTTTTCATGGGCTTTTAACTCTACCAGCAGGCGAGCTACTTCCTCAGAATTTGGAATATCATTTTTCTCTAATATACCAATTATTTCAGCGCGCAGCGCTCTCTTTTCACGAGAGGTTAAAGTGGTATTTTGCTGAGCATCCTTACAGCATTTTGCAATTATATCTGCAACTATCTGGCTGTGCGGTCCGCTCAGAGCCTGGGCAATATAATTCACATTATCGATTATCCGCCGGAGATTCACAGCTAATATCTCACGCGAGGTATTAATTGCCCCCAGAGGAGAGTTGATCTCATGAGCAATACCGGCAACCAGATGCCTGAGCGCACCGAGCTTTTCATATAATATCAATTGCCCCTGAGTCTGCTTGAGCCGGGCCATTGCCTGCTCCAGCTCTTTATTGCGTAATCCCAGCTCATCGGTCCGCTGTTCAACCAATACTTCCAGATGCTCTTTATATTGATTAAGCTCATCTGTCCGCATAGCCACAGCCAGCCCCAACTGGCGATTCCAGAATATAACCAGAATCAAGCCGCCGCCGGGAATGGCAGTAAAAAGTAAGATCATTTTCCAGAGATGCTTCCAGTCTGCAACTTGTTCATAACGAACACTCATCCATTGAGCGAGAATAGCATCATGCTCTTGCAGCGTAATTGCACTGATGGCCTTATTAAGAACGCTGAGCATTGTCTTTTCTTGAGCAGGCACTGCCAGAGCAAGCAAATCTTCAGTATAATTAGTAGAGGCAGCGATTTTAAGTCCGGGCATACCATTACTGATTATTATATAACTGGAAGAGACCGCCTCGCCGACAAAAGCATCTACCATATCAGCCGAGAGCATTTCCAGAGCTTCTTTGACACTGGCAGCAGAAGATAATTCCAGACTACTGAACTCACTGAGATACTTTTCCATCTTACTGCCGGCCAGGACCACAACCTTTTTACCTGACAGCCAGATAACATCAGGGACAAAGGGTACATCATTACCGGTTATAATAACCTGACTTGCCTGAAAGAAATACTTTGTCAGCAAATATGTATCGTCGGGCCTGTTACCAGAGAAGCTACAGATAATATCAGCCTGACTTTTATCGCCATAGACCGGGACAAGCTGAATATTAAGATACTTACCCATTACCTTGAGATAATCACAAATAAGACCCTGACGCACACCTTTGCTCGTATGCGAATAAGGCGGCATATTATCGGGCAGCCACACCTTCAATACCGGATTAGCCGACAGCCAGATGTTTTCTTCTTCTGTTACAACAATATCACTTATATCGCGATATGAAGACATCCACTTGGAATAATATTTGGCAATGTTCTCACGACCAATAGCGTTCAGGCCGGTATTAATTATTTCGACCAGCTCAGGCCAGTCATCCCTTATACCGATTACCGTCGGAGTCGGATTCTTGATATCGGAAAAAGCCACTTTAATATTTGTGATCAAGTGGCTGGCCAGAAGGAACTCTTCATAATTCTGGGCCAGAACTGCATCAACCTTGCCCTCAGTAAGCATATTCAAGGCTTCCAGTGATGTTTTCGTCGCATAAAATTCCTTATATTGATCATAAGGGCGGATAAGTACATGCAGGCATTCTATCTCATCCTGCACTGCCAGTCGTAAGCCTTTGAGGTCGTCCAGACTATTTATCTTGAGCTTACTATCTTTGCGGACATAGACCATAGGTACTTCAAAATGGGTTACCTGTGTGCCCAATAACTTACTGGCCCTTACCTGGGCCGGCGCAACTGAGAGCAATCCGTCGAGCTCGCGCTTGCGTGCCTTTTGCACCTGATCTGACCAGTTACCATAATCAATAATAATATTGGTTTGCAATACCCGGTTCAGCTCATCTATAAGCTCTTTGAGTATGCCGTTATAGTTGCCCTGGTCATCTTCGACTATCAGCGGCTGAAAATTAGGCTCCATTCCCAGTCTGATAACCGGATGTTCTGCCAGCCAGCTACGCTGGGCAGGGGTTAACAGGTCCTTACCCGGAACTATACCAGAAGTTTCTTCCTGATGGGCCTGAGCTATTACACTGACACTAAAAAGCATCACCAGAACAGCCAGACATAATATATTGTCTTTCAACAGCTTCAACATAGTATTTCCAAATAATAGTTATATATTTTTCTGCTCTGAATCAAACTGGCCGGCTTGAACAGTGTTTACACTAAGCGAAACCGGCAGCCATACCCTGATAGTCGTCCCGGCACCTGGCGTACTGTCAACGGCTATCTTACCGCTATGGTTATCTATTACTATTCTTCTGACAATGTCCATACCCAGGCCCAGCCCCTCTCCCGCCGGCTTGGTTGTAAATAGCGGCTCGAATAATCGCTTTTGTACCTCGGGTGTCATTCCGCAGCCGGTATCTGACACTTCTACCATAATGCCATCATTTTCATAGCAGGCCTTTATACCCAGCGTCCCCTTTTGCTCCATTGCGTCAATAGCATTTTTAATTAGATTTGTCCAGACCTGATTAAGCTCATCAGGATAGCCCTCTATCATGGGCAGGTCATCTTGCAGGTCCAAGTCTAAAACAACTGAATGTTTTATGGCATTATAAAATAAGGTCAGAACATTATCCAGACTTTCTTTTATGCTTACCAGCTCCCTGGTGCTAAGACCATCATGGCCTTTAGCACCCCGTCGAATATAATTATTGAGAGCAAAGGTTATCTTTGAGGCTCGCTGCACTGCAACCTCTATAGTATCGCAGGCGACAAAAGCATCGACAATAGCAGCAATATGGGTGAACAGCTTCAGGGCATTATTCTCTTGCAAGACGGGCAGATAATCGGGCAGACGATCTGACAATTGCAATTCAAACATATATCTGGCCAGCTCCTGACTGTCAGAGAGCCCCAGCTTCTTCAGCTCTGCCATTATGCGGTCACGCTCCTGGCGCTTTTCCCGGGAAGAAGACAGTACGATCCGTTTTTTATTGGTAAAACATCTGGTGATCAATTCTCTTACTATCTGGCCATGCTGACCTCTGAGCCAGTCGGCTATTTCAGGTATATGCTCTACGATCCGCCGGATATTATGCGTTAATGTCTCGCGCGATGAATTGATAACACCCAGCGGCGAATTAATCTCATGGGCTATACCTGAAACCAGATGTCTCAGTGCCCCGAGCTTCTCATAGAGTATGAGCTGACCTTGTGTCTGCTTGAGTAAGTCCATAGCCTCTTCCAGATCCTGATTTCTGGCATTAAGCTCATCTGTCCTGTTCCTTACCAGCACTTCAAGATGGTCACGATACTCTTCCAGCTCTCTTTCATATTCCTTTCGTTGGGTTATATCTCGACCGACGACAACCAGATACAATATAGTACCATTTTCATTGTCCATACGAGACAGTCTGTACTCGGTTGCTATCTTCTTACCAGCCTTTGTTATCAACTCAATTGCGCAACTGCTCTGCCCCTGCTCGATCGCCTTTTGCACCGCATCAACAGCAATAAGAGTATCTTTATAACTATAAAGCTCATCGGGCATTTTCATTCTGGCCAACTCATCATCATTATAGCCAGACAGTTCAACCAGTGACTTATTCCACCTTATCGCCCGAGATATTGACGGGTCATATACTATCAGCGTATCTTGCAGAGATTCAGAGATAAGATCGGTAAATCTCTTTTCACGGGCCAGCTCTCTGGTCTGCGACTCAACGGCTCGGTTTAATTGCCTGTTCCAGAATACCAATAAGACCAGGCCGCCTAAAGGTATAGCGGCAATAATACTAACCAGTTGCCAAACCTGCCGCCAGTTGGCTACCTGGTCATAACGAACGGCCATCCATTTATCTTTTATCCGCTCATGATCCTGTGAGGTAATAGCGAAAACAGCCTTGTTAATTATACTATGCAATTCTGCATCTGTCGATGCTGTCGCCAGATAACCCATATCTTCTGTATAATTAGTAGCCGCAGCTACTTTCAAATCTGGTAAATTACCTTTAACGATCACATAACTTACCGATACCGCATCGCCAATAAACGCATCTGCCAGACCTTGCGATACCAGTTTTAGCCCCGAAAGGATATCATTGGTCTTTATAGTTTTGGCACTACTAATGTCTGTCATATGTCCGGCGGTATCGCACTTTTCTAAAACGACGACCACCTTATCGTTTAGCCAGTTCATGTCATTTACATAAGGCTCATTTGTACGATTAACAATTACATGGGTTGACTTGTAAAATGGGTCACAAATCAATAGTCCATCTTCTTCACTGATCGAATTACAGGTCAGAACCATGTCCAGTCCGGCTTTTTGCATTTCACTTTTGGCATCTGGACCTTCAATCAAAACTGGTATGATATCTCTTTCCAGTAATCGGGAAAAAACCGCCAGATAATCTACATAGAGTCCCTGCAACTGACCACTATCGTCGGTAAAGACATAAGGTATGCCTATATTTGCCAGACCTACCCTTAAAGATGGATGCTCGGTAAGCCAGACCTTTTCCGCAGAGGTCAGCTCCATAGCAAATACAGCTCTATAGGGCGAGAGCCACCTGTTATAATGCTGCATTATCTTTTCGCGGCCTATTTCGTCCAGACCACGATCTATGATCGCTACCAGCTCCGGCCAGTCGTTTCGGATCGCTATGCTGATCGGAGTTGGATTTTCAATATCAGTGAAGGCTACCCGAGCACCTGCCATCATATACTTCGATAGCATATACTCTTCATAATTCTGAGCGACAACTGCATCGATCTTGCCTTCTGATAGCAATTTAAAAGCCTCTAAAGAAGTATTTGTCTCATATACTGCGGCGTACTGGTCATAAGGGCGGACCAAAACCGCCAGGCATTCGACATCTTTCTGAAGTGCGATACGAAGCCCCTTAAGGTCAGACAGGCTCACCAGCTCCAGAGGACTGTCATAATGGACATAAACCATTGGAAATTCATAATGAATGGTTTTAGTACCCAACAGTCCACTCAACTGGCATTGAACCGGGGCGGCTGTAAGCAGACCGGCTGTCTCGCGAGTACGGGCCTTGTGTACCATTTCACTCCAACTGCCATAAACTATTTCTATATCAGTTCTCAGTACGCGATTAAGTTCGTTGAGTATCTCTATATATACACCAGTTACTGACCCATCGGCCTGCTTTATGACCAGCGGCTCATATGCCGGGTCCATTCCTATTTTAATGTCCGGGTGCTCTTTTAGCCAGAGACGCTGAGCTGAGGTCAGAATATCTGTCGGCTGGACAATATTTACCAGAGCATTACTATCTTCTACCGCACCGGCGATATTTGCCAACAGCATTATGAACAGTATTATGATTTTTTCTGTCTTATTTCGCAAAACACAATTCTCGCCTGCACTGAGCCTGACAGTCCTATAACTTATATCTGTTTACAGACACACTTTTCCATTTACATATCGTATATATAGCACAACAAGATGATTACCGTCTGGCTCAAACCATATAAAAATGCAAATACTGGGTAAATGCTATTTATAAATTATGTCGTTTTTTTGCTAAATAATGGCCCTTTCTGACCAGATAACTACTCATACCCCTTTTACAATTTAATAAATTCAGAGGAAAGCAGTTGTAATTATTTCTGTATTATTTCACTGAACAGCCTGTATCTTTCCTAAATTTCGCCTGTTATAAGACCTTTTAATATCTTAAAGTTAAAAAAACATTACTTTTAAAGATTTATAGTTTATTTAGTCGAGTAAATCCAAAGTGCAAAAATTTATTGGACAGTTTCTCTTTGTTCTACTAAAATCTAAGTTGTTGTTGCGTTGAGAATTACAGATATCAGGCTGTAGTTCGCGTTTAGCGTGACAGAGCTTCTGCCGCAATGGGTAAATATCTTGCAGTTGCTCTGTTAGTAGTACGGAAAGGATTCGGCCATGGACAGGCATGACAAAATATCATTTCTCCCTGTTGCTGCGATGGCATTGTTATCTGCGGTTAGTTTTGCCCAGGATAATTATCTGAATACACCGGCCTTACCAAGCTACTCTGGCGTTTCGCAAACTGCTTTAGAACAAGTAGATACAGCAATTAACCCCTCCAATCTGCCTATTGTTAAGGCTAACCGCTTTTCTATAAACTACCAGCTTGACCCTGAATCATTGAAGTATATCAGCCGGGTTGAACTCTGGTGCGGTCGAGGTACCACCGGCCCCTGGCAGCTTTATGACTATGACCTGGACCGCACACCTCCTGTTGATTTTCAGGTTGCCAGTGAAGGTATTTGGCGGTTTTTGGTAGTACCAGTTGATGTAAATGGTAAAAGATATTATGAGGGAGGAGCTGGTGTACAGGATAATAACAGTCCGATACCAGCCAGTGTGCCGGCCCAGACTACTTTGTTTGTCGATTATACTGCACCGCAGATATTTCTGCATGACCCCATAGTGCAGTCTAATGCCTCTGGTGGCAGACAGATAATATTGCAATGGAATGCCTTTGACAGCTTTCTGGGCGATCAACCTGCGGAATTATACTGGATCGAATCGGGCGAAACCCAATTTAAGCCGGTGGGCATTGCTTTCAAGGCTTTTGACAGCTTTACCTGGCTTGTCCCCCAATATGTCAAAGGGCCGGTATGTTTTAAACTGGTATGTCGCGATGCAGCAGGAAATGTGCAGGAGAAAATATCTTCTCTGGTCAATATTGGGCCGGGTGACAGATATGTTGCGTCTAATCCTTATAATAACGACACTTATGCTATTACTAACCCTGTTCAGCCAACAGCGGCAGACCAGCAACAGGGCAATAATCAGCCGGCAATTGAATTGTCGTCGCAAAATATGCAGCCAGAGGCAGAACATAATCAGATGCCTGCCAATAATATGGTTGAACCTCTGCATATTTACAATATTCCCGGCGGTGAGATACCAAATACTGAAAAACAAAACAATAACGAGAGCTTCGTTGATCAGCGGGCATATATTCAGCCGGCGGTAAATATTATCCCTGAGGGAGCGCAAAT
>JAFGDI010000202.1 GCA_016932145.1 Sedimentisphaerales bacterium | reverse complement strand
GCAGTTGAAGTAAATATAACGATTATTAACCAGAACTATTATCATACAACTTGATCTGTTTTTCTTTTGGGCAACACGCCCTTAACTCTGCAATCTATCTAAACACTGTGAACGGTTATTTTTTACTGTTTGTCCAGACTATTGAGGAATCGTCTTACGCTGTTCACTAGTGTTATTCCAACAGCTCTGGCTGGTCGTCCGAGTTTTACAGTGCCGGTCATGCCGTAGCGAAAAAGGCCGGTGCTGTTATTGGCATCGTCGAGGCTGATCGTGATCTCATAATGCGGCAGAGTCAGTTCTTCACCATTGCTGTTAACTGCTATATCGCCAGTACCCAGGCTGGTCAGGGCCGGCCTGTCGAAATCTCGCTTGCCTTGTGGTGAAATGGTAGTGACGCGTCCGGCGAAATCTCTGCCTGGGTAGCTTGCAGACCGGAATACGGCCTTCTGACCGGCATAAATACCGCTCTGTGCTATATCCTGCTCGCTAATAAGTAGTTTTACTACCCAGTTCCCGGAAATTATAGTAGCGATTGGGGTACCTTTTTTCAGATGTCTGCCTTTATTATTATGGTTAAGCCCCGCAACAATAAGCCCATTTGTTTCTGGGCAGATATTCAGTCCGTTAAAGTCTTTTTCGCACATTTTGAATTCAGAAAAGACAGACCTGGTATAAGCCCTTTGCTGGTCAGATAATATGTCATTATTAACCTGATATGAAGCTGCGTCCTGTTCAACCTGAGCCTTTTGGGCCCTGGTTTTGAGTTCCAGATATCGGTCAGTAAGCAGTGAATTACTGAGGCTGACCAGTTTAATACCGGCTGTCGCTGCTTGTCCCGGACGAGCGTATATGTCCTCTAATATTCCGTCCTGCTCTACTCTTACTATAGTTTCATTGGTGCAGGTCAACTGCCCCATATATTTCATTGAGCCGGGCAGGGGAATAAAGAATATTGCTGCCGGGATCACACTTAATAATATAATACTCAAAGCAATCGCCCGTTTTCGTACCGGAGCTGATTCCTGGGCCTTCCAAAGATAAACTGTTGTATTGCGGACTATCTTATACAACTGACTGAATATGTAGAATCCAGCCATGGCCAGGCCGATCATAAAGGCTTTCATTGAGATCAGTATGGAGATCGATAATACCACTACGCTGCGATATATCGATGCTGATATGCCAAATAGCAGCAACCCGGCCCGTAATTTCCAGCCTTCATGCGGACTGTTTATGGGTAGGCCCAGAAATATACGCTTTATAACAGAAAGAGTAAAATCCTGAGCATTTTGCCGCAAATTAGGTATTTCCAGCATATCGCTGAGCAGGTAATAGCCATCAAATCGCATCAGAGGATTGATATTCATCAGTACGGTTGCCAGACTGGCCAGGAAAAAGACATTATGTGCCATTTGCTGGGCTATCAAGCCATCAGTGAGCGACCAGGTCAGCAGGGCGGCGAAGGCTATTATAGATTCAAAATACATGCCGCCCAGTCCGACAATAAGCCGGTGCAGTTTCCGGTTAAAGCCCCATGAAGAGGTAACATCAACATAGGCGCAGGGAGTAAGTACGATGAGAAATAACCCCATTTCCGTTACTTGTCCGCCGAATTTCTTACAGGCAAAGGCATGGCCAAACTCATGTATCACTTTGAGTGCAATGAGCATAAACCACATGAAAACAACATTGCGAGGGCTGAACATCTGCGAAACCGGCAGTAGCAGTTCTTCGTGCCTGGCTGCTATAATATAGCCGCCAATCATCATACAAGCCAGCCAGACAAAAAAGAACCAGCGAGTGAACAGCCAACCGGCCAGATGACAATATTTGCTTAGAAAAGCATCAGGGTCAAAAAGCGGTATTTTCAGAAAGAAAAAACTCATGAGCTTTTCATTGCGTCTGGCCTGCTGTCTGGCCCGAAATTTCTTATACAGGCTCTTGTCGTTAGCGATAGGCAGATTTAACAGGGTCATTTGATGCATAGAGACAATGAAGCGATAGAAACCATTTTCTTCGCTGCTTTTGAGTATATTGTCAGCTACCAATCGCTTAAATACCTCTGCCAGAGTAATATGGTCATCGATATAAGTCGAAATAGTATAATCTTTCTGGTTCAGCTTACAGCATTTCAGTGTGAGCGGGTCGCGAATAATGTATTGCGGTTGACCTCTGTATATATGGCGATGCACCTCCAGGTCGTTACGAAGTGCGACATGGGCATTACCCAGCCGTTGTGCCAATTCGCCCTGACCGCTGCCTTGCTGTGCTTGATTTGTTTCTTTAACTTCGCTCATAACCAGAAATTCAGATATGCATAGTTTATGATCTTTTGGAATACAGCCCGATAAACTCGTTTACGGCCAACATTTATCTTGCCAACGCCTTCCATGCCAGCCTTGAGCCAGGGTTCGTTCAGATCAAGCTCAGCATCAGCGATATACACATTGCGATTATTATACAATTCCGCCCCCGGGCAGATATTGATCAGTTGTATTTTCCCGGCGATATCCGGCCTGGCATTAGTAATAAACACACCCATCTGTCCTTCAGCCAGGTCTGCTGCTGCTATCTCTGTTGCTTCGAGTTGGGCTTGCCATGAGCCCATCGCTGCAATTTCAAATAATGGTTCGCTTTGTGGTATAACCTCACCGATCCTCTTGCTCAGATCGCCTTTAACTACAATACCATCGAAAGGAGCCCGCATAGTTGCCTGTTCCACCTGTCGATCTAGTATTGTCAGTCTGGTCTGTATAAGTTTCAGGTTAGCCTCTGCCAGTTTTGCACCAACGGCATCGTTTTTCCCTTGTGCGTTTCTGGTCTGTATCTGGGCTATTTTGAGTTCTGCCAGTAACTTTTCCCTTTCGATCAGGTCGAGAGCGTCAGTATTGAACCGGCACAAAATGTCGCCCGCTTTTACACTATCGCCGGGTCGAACAGCAGACTCTGCCAGAACCATAGTTTGCGGATTACTTATATGTTGTGTCTTTTGTGGTATTATCTTGCCTGATATGGTCACATGATAGTCAATATTGCCAAATACGAACCAGCAGGCAAATATAGCCGTTGCCAGTATAATTGCCTTCCTTGTCCATTTTTCAGGTTTGAGTGTTGCTGTTATCAGTTGTTTTACCGCTCCGGCACTATGCTGAAGCAGATTACGGTGTGCCTTTTCAATAATGCCAAAAACAGCGATATATGGTTCAGCCAGCGAGCGTACCTCTTCGAGTTCTTCGGCGGAAAAAGGTTTTGTACCCTGTCTTTTCAGACTTAATATTGCCTGCACGCCATCAGGGCCATGCAAAGGCACAGAGGCGACCGCTGCATGTCTGGCTGATTCATGCCATTTTTTGTGCAGCCGATACTGTAGTGGAGTATTGTCTTTTTTATCGCCTGTAAGCTGATAGGTTATAGTCTTATCGAAATCGAGGCATTCTTCCATAGCATCTTGTATTGATACGATGTGTACATTTCTTTTTCTCAATTCAGATAAGCCAGAAACAGAAATAAGTTCAACCTGTCCGCCTTTAACATGGCCAAAAGCCACCTGATCGCAGCCAGTGCGGTTTCTGAGATTGTTAGTTATCGCATAAGCCAGTTCATGACGGTTGGAGTAGTTTGCCGCTTGTGCCAGCCTTTTACAGGCTTCAAATTTATCATCGCTTTCGCTGAATTTCTGCTTACTGACCTCACTCAGACATGATATCATGCTCGCCAGTGATTCCAGCAGCTTTAGCTGCATTTTAGCTTGCTCTTTATTCCAGGCGGCCGTAGCGACGGCTATCGCACCAGTAGCAGCACCAGAGCCGTTGTAGATCAACGCGGACAAAACAGCAACAGGCTGGGCCTTATCCGGGTTTTTGCTATTGAAGAAGCGGGCTGATCCCATTGCCTGTTCGATAGTGTCATTAAGGCTTTCCTGTACGATCGGCCGCCAGAATTCCGGGTTAATACTTCCGGTATGGCAGTAATCATCGAATACCTCGGCATTCATATTGACATACATGCTGCAACAGGGGCTGTTAAACAGCGTTCCTATGCAGTTCATTGCATAGTGATAGAACTCGCTTTGTCCGGCCGATTCATAGGCGGACCTGGCGATCAGGCGAT
>JAFGDI010000201.1 GCA_016932145.1 Sedimentisphaerales bacterium | reverse complement strand
GGCCCAGACTTTTACCGTTGTTGGTCTGGTCAAACGACCGGGTGCTTTTCCATTTAGTCCTGGTATCAGATATAACCTGATGCAGGCCCTGGCATACGCCGGTGGTTTAGATGAAGTTGCCGCTCCTAAATATGTTCGCATATACCGGCAGGCATCTGATGGCGAGATCGTTTCAGCCCTGTTCCCGCTTCATGGCAGAGAGGCCGAGTCGTCTTTGGCGGTTAATCTCAAACCAGGCGATGTTATCGCCGTTGAGCCTACCCAGCGAACGCGTACTCGTAAATTGTTAGCAGAGATCGTGCAGTTCAACCTGGGTATGCAGACAATGTATCGCCTGGATAATAAGGATTCAGATTAAAAGTAAAAGGCAAGTAATCACTAAAATTGGAATATCAACAGATACAACCAGAATTTAAGAATGAATATGCTCTGCAGGATATGCAGCAGAGGCAGGGGCTGTTGGCGCGGGTAGTGTCAAAGCGCTGGCGTATAATTCTCGCCTCTGCGGTTGTAGCGTTGGGTATTACTTCAGCCTGGACTTATTTCAGTCCGCCAAAGTATAGTGTCTCCAGTCGGTTGTTTGTCGAGCATAAATCGCCTCGACTTATGATCGAGCAGAATAATCTCATGTCTGGTTCGCGTAATTTCCTCAGTGCTCAGGCCGAGATGGTCCGTTCCATGCCAGTTATTTCCGAAATGCTTGCCAATCCTGATATTGTGGCATTGATGTCACAGGTAGGAATTACTGATCAGATCGATTTTTTGCGTAATGAGATAAAGGTTAGTGCCGGGCTGAAAGATGACATTGTAACAGTTGCCGGCATAACCACCGAACCGCTCTGGCTGGCAGATATAATTAATTCCATGGTCGATACCTATATTGCCTATAATAATCGGGTAAATAACCGGACCTCTCTGGCAGTAGTGCATTTATTACAGAAGGAAAAAGACAAAACTGATGCCGAACTGCTGGCCAAGCAGACCAAGTTGCGAGAACTGGCCCGTGAAAACGGTGTTATCGACTTTGAGCGTGAAGGCACAAATATAGAAATAACCCGTATGGCAACAATATCCGAGGCTTTAACCGAGTCGGAATTGGAGCTGGCTTCGGTACAGACACTATATGATACAGTAAATGCCCTTGCTGATAAGCCAGATCAGATTCGTGCTATGGCAGTGGCAGAGGGTAAATACACTAATTATCTTACGCAGGAAAACAGTCTCCGGCTCCGACTGCAAGAGCTGGAAATGCAGTTGAGCCAGCTAAATCAGCAGGCAACCTTAGAGCATCCGGCGGTAGCGGCCACCTGGGAGGAAATATCCTCCGTTCGCCGGCAGTTAGATGAGATAACCTTCAGGCTGGCCCGAGAATATACTGATAGTATTATCCATAAATGGGTGGTCTGCACTCGTAATGTCAGCGAAAATAAACGCCGGCTGGAAGAGCAAAAGTCAATCGCCTGGGCACTTAATTCAAAGGCTACGGAATATGCTTTGATCAAAAACGATATAGATCGCCTGGAAGATATATGCTCAACTCTCGACCGGCGTATTAAGGAAGAGACTGTATCAGCCGGCTCTGAGTCTATGAATATTACCATATTGGAGCGGGCAGATGTCGTTTCCAGTGTGCCGGTTTCGAGCCGGGCCAAAGCAATGGCCACAGGACTTATCGCCGGTTTGTGGCTGGGTTTGGCTCTGGCCTTTGTGCGTGAGCTTACTGATAAGAATGTACGGACGGCTGAAGATGTTAACGAGGCTACTTCTTTGCCCCTGCTGGGAACGATCCCGGCGTTAGATTCGCAGGATGGTATTCGCAAACTTGGGCTTACCACGCAGGTAGATGCCTCATCTCAGGCGGCTGAGGCCTTTCGCGAGATATGGTCGGCCCTTTATTATCGTGGTATTCGCGATAATCGCCGGGCTGTTATGATAACATCGCCGCAAGCCGGAGCCGGCAAGTCGTTCGTGGCCAGCAATCTGGCGATAATCATGGCTCACGCCGGGCTGCGGGTATTGTTAATTGATGCTGACCTGCGAAACCCTACCCAGCATAAGATACACGGCACTTCGGCCTGGCTGCGTGCCGGGCTGGCAGATATACTTGAGGGCGGACTCGATGTCCTGCCCGATTGCATTATCAGTACTTCAGTGGCTAATCTTGATATGCTCAGCAGCGGTTCAGGCGGCTTTACCCATTCAGAGCTGCTGGCCGGCGATGTGTTCCGGCAGATGCTCGAGGTATTGAAAAACAGCTACGACCGGATAATTATCGATACTCCGCCGGTACTGGAATTAGCTGATGCCAGAATAATGGCCAGCGTCTGCGATAGCACAGTTCTGGTGGTGCGTGCCGATCAGAGCCGTCGCGAGCAATGCACCCAGGCAACGGCCATTTTAACCGCCATCGGAGCCGAACTCGCCGGCGTAATTGTCAATGATATCGCGGTTAATAAAAACAGCTATAGCTATAAGAGCTATCAATACGGAAAAACCAGTTCTGTTCGCTGATCCCCTGCTTTTGGTCTTTTCTTTTTCAAATCCAGGGTAGAAATGAATATTTAAGCGAACCGACGGGGACGGAGTCTGCGCGGAGGTGGATGAGGTATTCATTATGATAAACACATATTGGGGAATAAACTATAAATAATCGCTTAAATATAGGTGCTAAAACTTTTTTAGAGACGCTATTGATAAGTGTTTTCGTCCAGATATTTACTTTTTTACAAGGCGGTTTGACCGCCAGACTCCTTGGCCCTGAGGGTAGAGGGCAACTGGCTTTGATAGTGATTATTCCTACTCTGATTGCAAGTATAGGTATGGTAGGGGTTGGGCGGGTAATAGCCAGAGAGGTAGTTTCTGGCTATGAAAAACTACCAAGTTCATTGTTGCTTATATCATTTTTATCTACAATTGGAATGTTGTTTGGTGTTTTTTTTATCCTATTTTTTTATTCTGAGATTAAAGGAGAATTGTTATATTCTGCTTTGGTATTTTTGTTTTACATACCAATAAGTCAGTTGAGTAAACTTTTTGATGGTATTGATCAGGGAGGCGGCACCCTTAGACGATTTAATGTGGCTAGAATGGCTATCAATCCAATGATCGCTGTTTGTCTGTTGATAG
>JAFGDI010000200.1 GCA_016932145.1 Sedimentisphaerales bacterium | reverse complement strand
CCCGTCCGCTGATCGCGGAAAAGATGGTAAAAGCGGCTCTGGCCGAGGGTGCAGATGCTCTGGCTCATGGTGCGACAGGCAAAGGTAATGACCAGGTTCGTTTTGAGCTGACCTTTATGGCTCTGGCTCCGGAACTGGCGATAATTGCCCCCTGGAAGGACCCTTCATTTGAGCTGACCAGTCGTGAGGCGGCTATAGATTATGCCGTAGCTCACAATATTCCGATTGATCAGACTAAGGAGAAGATATATAGTCGTGACAGAAATCTGCTGCATATAAGTCATGAAGGTGCAGAGCTGGAAGAGCCCTGGAATGAGCCTAAGCCCGGCGTATTGGTAATGAGCAGCCCGATCGAGCAGGCGCCGGATACTCCGGAATATGTTGAGATCGGGTTTGAACAGGGCATACCAGTGAGCCTGAACGGTAAAAAGACCGGACCAGTTGAAATAATGGAACAGTTGAATGCTATTGGCGGTAAGCATGGTGTTGGCCAGATCGATATAGTGGAGAATCGCCTGGTTGGTATGAAGAGCCGGGGTGTATATGAAACGCCGGGCGGTACTATTCTGTATCGCGCTCATACCGCACTTGAGACACTTACTCTTGATCGCGAAACCTATCACTACAAGCAGCAGGTTTCACTCAAGTATGCCCAGTTGGTATATAATGGTCAGTGGTTCACCGCATTGCGTAGTTCGCTGGACGCTTTTGTTAACAGTACTCAGCAGGTAGTGAGTGGTGATGTTCGTCTTAAACTGTATAAGGGTAATTGTGTACCGGCAGGTGTGAAGAGCCCATATAGTCTTTACGACACCAGTCTGGCCAGCTTCCACATGGACGGCTATGATGTAACCGATGCAACCGGATTTATTCGCCTGTTTGGTCTGCCCATGCGGGTCGAAGGTGTAAGACGCAAAAAGACCGGTAAATAATTGAATAAATAATATTATTGGCAGGTGGGGGGCAGCCTCCGCCTGCTGATATTTTTGAAAAAATCCAGGATCTGTGTCTGTTTTAAGACTTTGATCTTCATTTCGATAGTTGTCTGGTGTGGAGTCTTATATGGTCAATACGAAAAATGATAATCTCTGGCTGATCACTGGTTCTTTGGTTTTTCTGGCCTTTGTGGCTCTGGGTTTTGTGCTTTATTTTACGAAGGTCTTTCTGGTGCCATTTGTTCTGGCGGTCTTTATTGTCTTTCTGGTTTCACCGTTGCTCGACTCTCTGGTCTTGAAGTGGAAATTCCCACGACCAATAGCGGTTGCGATTTCACTTTTATTGGTTTTAGTGGTAATAGTCTTTGCACTGGGGCTGCTGACTACAGCGGTAAGTTCGATTGTAAATACTGCAAATCAATATTCTGATAATTTTGATGCTACCTCTGCCAGGATGATCGAGTGGCTCAGGGTTAAAGGTATCAACATAGATCTTAGTACATATACATCTGAGTTAAAGCAGCAGATACCGGTATTTCTTAAGAGTACCTTTGGTCCGCTTATGAGTGCAACTTCCTGGCTTTCGCTTACTACCATTTTTGTAATATTTCTTCTGGCTGGTCGTAATCCTGGTGCTGTCCGTCAGGGAGTGCTGGGAGAGATAGATGGCCAGGTGCGTTATTATATATATCTGAAGGTTATAAGCTCGCTGATAACGGGTTTGCTTATCTGGGCTATTTTGTCAGTATTAGGTTTGCAGTTAGCCGGCGTATTTGCTTTGCTGGCTTTCCTGCTGAACTTCATACCGGCGGTAGGTTCGCTGATCTCTACTATGCTGCCGTTACCGGTGGCCGTGGCACAGTTTGACAGTTCCGCGGCGATAGCACTGGCAGTTATTCTGCCAGGTGCGGTTCAGGTGCTCATCGGTAACTTTCTGGAGCCTAAGTTCCAGGGTCAGGCGATGAAATTGCATCCGGTGACTATAGTTCTGGCTTTGTCATTCTGGGGAATGCTCTGGGGTGTGCCGGGCATGCTTCTGGCAGTGCCGGTGACGGCTATGACTCGAATAGTATTTATGCAGGTAGATATATTAATGCCACTGGGCGAGCTTATGGCTGGAAATATCAGTCAGTTAAATGGCTCGGTGGCAGCACCTGTTTCATCACCCAAGGTTTCTGGTGAGACTAAATGAGATTAAATATCTGTTTAGCCGAAGATGAGAGTAAAGTTACTTTGTTTTTGTTTCGTTATCATTCCTGCCATTTAAAATTATAATGTTTAATAGCCGCCTGAAAATCTTCATATTACTTGTCGTTATGCTGATGACTGTTTTGCTGGTCCGCCTGGTGCAGTTGCAGGTTTATGGCTATGACCAGCATATAGCAGAAACAGAGAAGCTGCTTAAACGATCACCCCGCTGGCTGGAGACCGCTCGCGGTTCTATTCTTGATCGTAATGGAGAGGTGCTGGCCAGTGATGTCCCTCGCTGGCGCATACGAGTGCATTATAAACTCGCCCGTCTGTTTGACCGGCGTTTCTATCGTTACTTTGCCTGTAGCTATCGCAATCGCGAAGGTAAGGCCAATGCTTCAGATGCTGAGATTTTGGAGTATTTTTCCGAGCGATTCGGCTTTGAGCGATTCCGGGCTGGTGAAATGGTACAAGAGCTGGCGAGTCTGGCAAATGTTACTCCTGATGAAATTTTAGCGGAGATCGATCGGGTAAATGATGAGATATTTGCTACTCGCCTGTGGCTGGCCCGGCGTAAATACTATTCTCGCAATAATCTGGAGCGGCCGGTAGTACATAGCAAGCAGGAATACTTTGATGATTATGAACGAATTATGCCTGATGAGTTTATCCGCCTGCGTTCTATCTATCGTGATACTGAGATAATGGAGATGAACGAGCCTCAGCCGATCCTGGAGCCGGTTGATCGTCAATTGGCAATGGAGATTGAAAATCACTTTAACGGTGAATTTCTGGCTAATACCGACAGTAATCGTCTGATCTCTATTGGTGCCGATAAAGAGCGAATATATCCGCATGGCGCAGCGGCTCCGCAGATAATCGGTCAGATAGCTCCTACCCAGCAGCAGTACAATCGTATAACCATAAGCGGTGTGCCCCTGCCCAATGAACTGGCAGGCTATCAGGTTGGTGACCGCAAAGGTCTCTGGGGTATTGAGTATATGTTTGAGGATTATCTGCATGGCAGTCGCGGCTGGCAGCAGCGAAATATTGATGGCGAGCTGATCGAGAATATAGAGCAGGCGGTGGGTGCTGATATTACTCTTACTCTGGATATAAATTTGCAGGCTGATATTCAGTCTTTGCTGGCCGGGCATAGTTCATTAGGTATGAAGCTGACAGGTGGTGCGGTTGTGCTTGATGTAAAAACCGGAGAGATCCTGGCTATGGCCTCTATGCCTGGCTTTGACCTCAATCGTTTTTATGAACCGGAAGTATATTCGACTATCTGGCCGGAAACTACCCCTGCCCCATTGCGTACGCCGCTGACAAATCTGGCTCTGAGCTGGAATTATCAGGCGGGCTCTACCCTGAAGCCAACCAATTTACTGGGCGGTCTGGAGCATGGTGTGATCGATGTCCATACTACCTATTATGTTGACAGCAGTAGTCGAGACTGGAAAATAGGACCATCTGACATCCATGTTTTTGGTAATATTGACCCGTTTACGGCTCTTAAGCGCAGTTGCAATTATTATCCGGTTCGTGTTGCTGAGCTGCTTGGCCCGGAAATGTTTGTTGACTGGCTCAAGGCTTCCGGGTTTGGCCGGCGTATTCTGGCCTGGCCTGATGAATATAGCCGAAATCGCAGTTGGTTTGCCTTCCGTGAGACCGCCGGCTTTGTCAGTACAATAGGTCGGGAATATCCGGCAGTAGGTGATATGCGTTATGCGGCCATCGGGCGTGGGCCGATCAGTTGTTCGGTATTGCAGATAGCTAACAGCATGGCCACAATAAGCCGCAATGGTCAATATTTGGCGCCTACGCTTATAAAGGATCCGCCGGTTGTTCGTTCTGCTCAGGCTTTGGCATCAGAAGATAATACCCGTATAATTCGCAAGGGTATGTTTGCGGTAGTAAATGAACCGGGCGGAACTG